>JAXDMU010000125.1:0-8263 GCA_034665905.1 Aliidongia sp.
ATCTCCAGCTTGCGGCGCAGGGCGTCCAGCATGGTCGTGTTGGCCTGATGGAACACGAAAAGATCGATCTCATCGAGCGCGCAGCCGGCCTTGGCGAGCAATTGCCCGACCGCGCGCGGCACCGCCGCAATGGTGAAGTTGAACACTTCCGGCCCGTTCATGTGCAGCGGCGATCCGGCGCCAGGCTCGCCGCTGTGGGTCTCGTAAGTGCCTGCGCCGGTACGGTCGCGCATCCCGCCGGTCGGCACGATCAAATGTTCCGCGCCACCGCCATCGGTGCCATAGACAAACGGCCCGATTCCAGCGTCAGGGCGCGCCTCGATCAGCGTCGCCGCCGCCCCATCGCCGAAGATGGTGCGGGTCGCGAGATCATCCAGTGCAATGAATTTGCTGTATGTATCGGCGGTCAGCAGCAGCACGCGCGCGGCCTGCCCGGTCTCGATCAGCCCGGTCGCCAGCCCCAGCCCATAGACGAAACCGGAGCAGCCGAGATTGACGTCGAGCGCCCCGGCCGTGGGCTTGAGCCCGAGCCGCCGATGGATCAGGCAGGCGGTGCCGGGCAGGAAATAATCCGGCGCCTGGGTGCAGAGGATCAGGTAATCGATCGATGCCGCCTCGATGCCGCGTTCGGCCAGGAGTTTGCGGGCGGCATGGGTCGCCAGATCGCCCGCGGTCTCGCCCGCCGCCGCGATGTGCCGGCGATCGATGCCGGTCTTGGCCTTCACCTTATCGGGCTGAAAACGCGGCTGGCGTTGCGCCAGCGCCGCGTTGTCGAGAATCGCCTCGGGCAGATGAAAGGCGATGCCCGCGATGCCGAGTGTCATGCCGCCTCCCCCAGGTCGGTTCACGGCTTCAACGTCCCTCAGGGGAACCTTTAGCCGGTTGTTAATCGTGCGACGGCAACGGTGGCGCTCAGATCGCGTAATCCCGCCCTTCCACGGTATAAACGGTGCGGTCATCCGCATGGGCCGCTTCGAGCCTCGCGAAGATCTCATCGACCATCGCCTTCATCTTCACCAACCGCTCACGCAAAACCTTCAGATAAACCGCCATGACCGCCGGCTCCTCCGTCTCCGGCACCCGCCGGACGAAGTAATAGGCGATCTGGAAGCTCATCATCAGCGTGCCGATATTCACGCTGCGCAGCGTGATCTGGAATGGATTCTCGCCCCGCTCCCGCAGATACTCCGCCATCGCTTCGTAAAACGCGACGAAGGGCGTCGCTTCGGCCAGCGCCTCGTCGAGGGTCGCGATCATCCGGTCGTAATAATCGGCGAAGGCGACCCGCGCGCCCTTCAGATGCGTCAGCGGCACCAGCTCCCGCTTCGCCTTCAGATCCATCGACCGCTCGATCCGGGCCAGGATGATCCGCTTTCGCTCGGGCGGTGCCGTGACGCGGATCGAGGCCGGCAGTTTCGGGATCGTGCCCGGAATCGCCACCCCGTCGCTGCAATTGAAGATCTTGGAAAACGAAAAGGATTCGATGCCCTGGCCCATCATCATCCGCGCCCAATGCAGGATCGTGCTGGTATAGGCCTTGCCACCGAAATTGCCGGGCAGTTCGATCGACATCCGGTTATGCGGGTCGTTTTCGAGCACGCCGGTCCATCGCGCGTCATTGTAATAGATCGCGGCTTTGGAATGATGCTGCGAGGGGTCGCGCGTCCCCATATCGACGCCGAACAGATAGAGTTCTTTGAAGCTCAGCAAAGTCGCCGCGCGCAGCGCCAGGTTGGTGCAGGTCGGTGCCGTGCCGAAGATGCCGATCTGATCGGGACCCCACAGCCCGGTCGAACTGACCGAATCGCGGAAATACAGGATGCGCTGCTTGAACAACGGCAGCAGATCGGGACAAACCGTCGTCGAGGCGATCAGGGTGATGCCGTCGAGATCGTAGCCCAATTCTTCGGTGACGTGCCACACCGAGCGAAAGGCTTGCCAGCTATTCTCCAGCTCGCAGTGAAAATCCGGCCGGATGCCGGCTTTCAATAACGGACGCAGCGAACTTCCGCACGAAAAGATGATCGCATGGTCGCGTAAGCCCTTGAGGATTTCGATCGATTTGTCGAGCGACGGGCCGGAACCGACGATGATCGCCGGCAGGTCGATCTCGACGCGCGGCCGGTCGTCGAGCAGGCGGTAATCGAACCAGGTCAGGTTCGTCCCGCAATTGGTCAGCATCGTCAGTTCGTCTTCGAAGAACCCGATCGAAATCGACAGCAGCGACAGCGATTCGGTGAATTCCTCATACGCCTTGTCCAGCATCATCGAGCTGTAGTGGCGGAAGATATAGGAACCGTCGATCAGGCCGAAGCCCTGGCCGCGGATATACCAATGGACTTGTGCGGCGACCTGACGCGGCTCGCCGCCGAAGACGAAGCGCAGGCTCTGGCCGCGCTCGGCCAAATTCTCGAAGATCGTCGCCCAGTCATGCAGATGCATCGACTGATAGAGAAACTCCAGATGCTCCTCGATGAGGATGACGTGACGAACCTCGACCTCGTCGAACAAAGCGGGCAGATGGCACCCCAGCCCAATGCCATAAACCAGGAGGAAGCCGCCGCCCTCCGTCGAGGCTGCCGGCCGTTCGGCGACCGTGCGGTTGCGGCCATACTCGAACAGCGCGGCGGCGATGAAATGCTGCTGCTGGTACGGCGTAGCCACATTGTCCGGCGCGTTCAGATAGAACCGCGACGGGCTGGCGCGAAACCGGTCGAGCTGGGTTTCGGCATAGCCGACCGCATCGGGCGTGTAGAGCGTCGTATGGCCCAGATCGAGATTGAGATCGCCGGTTTCGATCGAGCCCGTGATCTGCGATGTCGGCTGCGTGATGCCGGCCAGATGCGCGTAGACGATCGGGAAATGCTGATGCAGCGCCGCCATATTCGTCTCGAAGCGGCTGGCCGTGCACTCGGGGTCGGTCGTCATGCCGCCCGTCCGATCACGGCCGCCTGGATCGCCGCGCCAAGGTGCCGGGCCTGCCGTGTGGCCCCGTCCGCCAGTTCGGTGGTAACGGCGGCAGCGACGCGCGCCGCTATCGCCTGTCGCCGGTCGCCCTCGGCCAAAGCCGCCGCGCCGGCCACGTATTCGCCCCGATCGGCCGCGACCAGTTCGCCCAGCCCCGCGGTTTCGAGCCAGGTCGCCAGCAGTGCTGCGCGCGGCATCGTGCTGCGGCAGGTCACCACCGGCATGCCGAGCGCCAGCGCGGCCAGCGCTTCGTCCGGATCGGGATTGTCGAGCGGGTCGAGCAGAACATCGACCGAAATAAGGTAATCGCCGCGCGCATCGCCGCAATCGATCGACAGAACGCGATCCTGCGGCAAAACCGCGCCGAACCGACCGGCCAGATCATGCGCCGCCTCCAGCCCGCCCAGACGCCGCAGATCGAGCACCAGCGTCGCCTCCGGCACCGCCGCCAGGATCGCCGCCCAGGCTTCGGCGGTTTCGGGGCCGATCTGCCAGCACGCGGCGAGCGTGCCGAAGACCAGCGGCCGCGCAGCGCGCACCGGGTCGCCCGGCTGGCTCAAGCTGCTCGGCAGGGCGGCAAGACCGCCCGGCACCCGAAGGACCGTGCCGGGTGCGTTCGACGGATAGGCCCAGGCATCGCCGATCACCCCGTCAAACCCCTGACTCCCGGCCGCTTCCGCGATACCGTAGGCGCCAAGCACCAGAGCAGCGAGCCGGGTCGCGAAGAGTTCCGGCCGGGTCCGGCGGGTCGGCCCGTCGAGTTCGATCAGCACGTCCAGATCGTCATTGCCGATCATGAACCGGGCGGTCGCATCGTCGGTCTCGCGCAGATCGCGCCAGATGGCAGCGTGCTGGCGTATCCGCACGGCGAGCGGCGCATCGATCCGCCCATCGGCATAACAGAATAGTTCGATCCGGCGGCGATCCAGCAGCTCGATCACCGGGACGAGCGCATCCAACCCCTCCCCTTCGGACCAATGGGCCGACATGATGCCCAAGCGAATCCGGCGCCGATCAAGGTCGGGCCGTGTCTCGGAGTCTCGCTCGGCCCGCGCAGGAATGAAATTGCGCCCCCATCCGATCATCATTGCGGCAAGGTCGGGCACGGGCACACCGGGCTGCTTCGCGGCCGAAATCACACCTTGCCACGCGAGAGCGGCATCACCGGGGCGCAACGCCGCGGCCCGGCGATGCGCGTCCATCGCCAGGTCAAATCGGCCCGCTTGGGCAAGGCACGTGCCGAGCAGCGCCACATTGTCGGCATTGCCGGGATCCAATTTCACGAGGGTTTCCGCCGCGGCAATAGCCTTGAAAGGCTTGGCATCGCCCAGCAAGGCGCGGGCGAGACCGTTCCAGGCCGATTGGGAATCGCGGGCGATTTCGCATTCCTGGAAGAACAGGCCGGCGGCGGCGGCGTAATCGCCCTGTGCGAAGGCCGCCTCGGCCGACCGCATCAATGGTGCCTCGGGGATATTGTGAAAGGCTTCCGTGAAATTGCCGATCCAGTCAGGCAGCAGGCCGGGAATGCCGGCCTCGCGCGTCGCCGCGATGCAGAGTTTTTGATAATAGAGGGAGTCGACCAACCTTCCGACCCGCGACATCACGATGGCGAGCGCACCGCTATATTCGCGCAGATCCGGCTCGGCCTGATGCGCCGTCAGGAAGGCCTCGACCGCCTTGCCCGGTTCGTTCAGCCGCAGCGACGCAAGACCGGCCAGATAGAACACCAGCGGCACACCGCCCAGACGCTTCGCCAGCCCATCGACCCCGGCCAGCGCCGCCTCGATACGCCCATCCGACAAGGCCATCAGGATATCGGCCACAGCGGCGGAATCGGACTCTCTACTCTCCAACATGCGTTCTCCGGCAATGGCACCTTGGGGCCAAATATCACACTGCGAGAAATTGGTTAGCGCTTGGTAAAGCGCGCTTTCCGGTCAAACCGGCGGCGGTTCCGGCTCCAGCGTTGCGTCAATCAGCCAATCCACGACCGCCTCCAGCGCCGCCTTGGGCTCCCGCCCTTCGGCCAGCGCCGCCTGATAAATCCGACGTTGATGATGCGCACTGGTGCCGCGCGCCAGGATGGTACGCGCATGATCGAGTTCGGCCAGGCAGCCGAAATGGCTGCCATCCTCGCGCACCAGCGCCAGGATTTCGTCGAGCAACTGCGGGTAGGGCACGCGTTCGGCCCGGCCGAAATCGATCAGCCCTTCATCGATGCCATAGCGTTGCGCGCGCCAGCGATTTTCGTCGATCAGCATGCGCAGATAGATCCGCCAGCGCTGATTGGCGACCCGAAGCCGCCACAACATGCGCAACAGGCAGCGGAACAGGCACGCGATGGCGATGGCGTCATCGACGCGCGTACAGACGTCGGCAATGCGCATCTCGAGTGTGGGAAAGCGGCTCGATGGCCGGATATCCCACCACAGCTTGCTTGCGTCATCGATGACGCCGAGCTTTACTAAGGTGCCGACATGGCGCTCGTACTCGCCCCAGCTTTCGAAACGCTCGGGAATGCCGGTTCGCGGCATCTCGTCGAACACGGCAATGCGATAGGATTTGAGCCCGGTATCCTCGCCCTGCCAGAACGGCGAGGAAGTCGAAAGCGCCAGCAGATGCGGCAGGAAATAGCTGACCTGATTCATCAGGTCGATCTTCAGTTCCGGTTCCTCGACCCCGACATGGACATGCATGCCGCAGATCACCAGGCGACGCGCCACGCCCTGAAGATCTTCGTGCAGCGCGTTGTAACGCTCCCGGTCGGTGCGGCGCTGCGTCGTGTGGCTGGCGAACGGATGGCTCGCCGCCGCGACCGGCGCCATGCCGAACTGCGCCGCCACCGCGGCGACCGTGCCGCGCAGTTCGACCAGTTCGGCGCGCGCTTGGGCGGCACTGCCGCAGATTCCGGTCTGGATCTCGATTTGCGAGCGCAGAAATTCCGGACTGACCCGTTTGCCCAGTTGCTTTTCGCATTCCACCAGCAGTTCGGCCGGTGGATCGAGCACCAATTCGCGGCTCGCCCGATCGACCAGCAGATATTCCTCTTCTATGCCGAGGGTGAAGGCAGGCTCCGCCGTCATCGGTAAAAGGCCGGGCGATAGAGTTGCCCGTCGGCCAGGATCGGCTTCAAGGCATTATCGAGATAGTCCGCGAAGCAAAGCGCCCCCGCTTCGGTGTCGATTTCATCCTGGCGCAGTTCGATCAGCACGTGGGGCAACCCGCGCGGCACGGCATGGTGTAGCATTGTAAAGCCCTCCGGATCGCGCCCAGAATAAGGTTGGTTGTCGCCAACATTCAGGCCGCGCAACGCCAGCCCGGCGATCAGCGGCACGGCAACGCGCGGATCGCGATCCCACAGAATGCCGATCTGCCAGGGCCGGTCGTACCCCTTGAAGCGCGGCGTGAAGCTGTGGATCGATACCACGGCCGGGGTCGCCCCCATCGCCAGGGCGCGCCGGAGCATGGCGCCGACAGCGCGCTGATAGGGCCAGAAGCACGCCTCGGCGCGGGCCAGCCGGTCGGCCTCGGACAGTGACCGGTTGCCAGGCACCGGCAGCGCATCGCTGATCGCCAGGATCGAGGTCGGATCATCGAGCCCACGATTGCAATCAATCACCAGCCGCGAATAGCCCGACAGCACCGCCGGCGCCGAAAGCCGTTCAGCCAGCGCACGGGTCACGGCCGCCGCGCCGATGTCCCAGCCGATATGGCGCGCGAGATCAGCCTCGCCCAGGCCGAGCCGGCCAAGCGACGCGGGCACCGCGGCTGCGGCATGATCGCAAACCAGCAGAATGTCGGCGCGGGCGTTCGGATTGATCACCGTGAATGGCGGCGGATCCGTCGCCGTCAGCAGGCCCGCCCTTTTCTCGCCACAAGCCACCGCATCCTCCCCCGCCCCTGCCGCCCTTCTTTTATATCCTCGTCGCAAGAGGAGGCAACGATCCCGTCTATCATCGCTTGTTAGCCCACCGCAAAGCTTATAGCATTCGTTCAACGGATCGCTCGGCCATTCCATAACGGATCGGATTGCCCTTGATGTTCGATGGGTTGATGCCCGTTTTTGGAATAAAACGAACGAAGCGGAATCAACCGTAAAGCGCGCATTAAGCTAAATGGGGGGATGGGACGTGAAGATTCTCCAGACGATCAACAAGGTTCCCGGCGGCCTGATGGTCGTGCCGCTGTTCATCGGCATGACTCTCAATACCTTTTTCCCCAACCTGCTGAAGATCGGCGGCTATACCGAGGCGCTCGGCAGTGCGGGATATCCGACCGTGCTCGGCATGTACCTGTTCGCCGTCGGCACCAAGATGACGCTGCGGACGGCACCGCGCATGTTGAAGCGCGGCTTCGGCATCATGTTCGCCAAGGTCGGTGTGGCGATGCTGATCGCGCTTTCGGTGGCGAAATTCTTCGATGGCAATGTGTTCGGCCTCAGCACGCTGGCACTGCTGGTCGCGCTGGGCGATACCAATGGCGGCATGTTTCTGGCACTGACCAGCGCCATGGGCGACAAGGAAGATGCTGGCACCTATGTGCCGCAAAGCATCGAAACCGGCCCGTTTCTGACTATGCTCATTCTGGTCGGGTTCGGGCTGGCCGACATCCCGTGGCTGACCATGGTTTCGGTCATCGCACCGATTTTCGTCGGCGCGATCCTGGGCAATCTCGACGATGATTTGCGCGAATTCTTCGGCTCGCGCGAGGCGCTCATCGTGCCCTTCATGGCCTTCGCGCTGGGCCAGGGCATCAATCTCAACAATGTCGTGAACGGCGGCCTGCCCGGCTTGGCGCTCGGCGTGTTCGTGCTGGTCGTAACCGGAATCGTCTGCATCACCGCCGACAGACTCCTGGGTGGATCGGGGATTGCCGGTGCTGCGGCGTCCAGTACCGCGGGCAACTCGGCCGCGGTACCCAAGGCGATCGCCCTGGCTGACCCCTCCTATGCCGCGATCGCGCCAATCGCGACGGTGCAAATCGCGGCGTCAGTCATCGTCACCGCCGTCCTAACCCCGATGCTCACGGCCTGGATGTATCGCCGGGTCCGAGCGGCACGGATCAAAGGCTTACCGGATGATCCGGCGACCGTCACGCCGCAGGATGTCCTGGGCCAGCCGACCGGCTCCTGATCGGCGCCGCTACTCGTCGGGATAATAGGCATAGGCACCGTCATGCCAGCGATAGACCCGCCAGTTCGGCAATAGATTGTCGCCTTTTTCGTCGAAGGAGACGGTGCCCAGCACGGTGGGGATGTCGCCTTTTTGCAATTCTTCCGCCACGGCATCGGCGTGCT
>JAXDMU010000126.1:0-7033 GCA_034665905.1 Aliidongia sp.
CCGCCTGGGAAGCCAAGTGGCACTATCAGTTCTGGCGGCCGATCACCGGCATCCGGAATGAACTGGCGACCGGCAATCCCGCACTGGTTCCTGACCCGAATTGGACGCCGCTCGGCGCCCAGGCCACCAACACCCATGGCCCGAATTTCACGCCGCCCTTCCCGGCCTACCCCTCGGGGCACGCCACCTTCGGCGGTGCGATCTTCGAAGTGCTGAAATCGTACTTCAAAGATAACGAATCTGTCACCTTCATCTCGGACGAGTTCAACGGTCAGAATTTCGACGACAAGGGCCATCTGATGCCGCTGGAGCCGGTTACGTTCCCGTCTCTCACGGCCGCGGATAAGAGCAATGCCGACAGCCGGATCTGGGTTGGCGTGCATTGGCAGCCCGATGCCGATAATGGCGATGCCGCCGGGATCGCCCTTGCCGATTACGTCCTGTCCCACGCTTTCCTGCCGGTTGATCCGAACAACGCCGCCCCGACTGGCCTGAGCAGCGTGACGACGAGTGCCTTGAACTAAGACGTTCCAAAAACCGAGTGACGAAGAAGGCTGGGGATGAAACCCCGGCCTTTGTCCGATGAGCGGTGATCGGCTACTCCGCCGCCGCCAGCCGCAAGGGAAACTCCATTCGCCCGAGCATTTCCTTGGGGACGATCTGCCAGAACTGCCCGCTCTCGCGTGCCCAGTCATTCAGGATCTGGGCGGCGTAACGCGATTGCGTTTCTTCGGCATGGGTCTGGATCAATTCCTGCACGACGCCGGCCCAATGCGCCGTCTCCAGCCGTTGCCAGACGATGCTGTCGGGATTGGCCCGGTCGGGAAAATGGCTTTCCGGGTCGTAGACGAAGGCCATGCCGCCGCTCATGCCCGCGCCGAAATTCTCGCCGACCGGCCCGAGGATCACGGCGATGCCGCCGGTCATGTATTCGCAGCCATTGGAGCCGCAGCCCTCGATCACCGCCTCGGCCCCGGAATTGCGCACGGCGAAGCGCTCGCCCGCCTGACCGGCGGCGAAGAGCCGGCCCGAGGTCGCGCCATAGAGCACGGTGTTGCCGATGATGGTGTTGCGCTCACTGGCGAGCGGGCTCGCGGTCATCGGGCGCACCGTGATCGTGCCGCCCGACAGGCCCTTGCCGACATAGTCATTGGCGTCGCCGAACACTTCGAGCTTCAGCCCCTGCACCGCGAAGGCGCCCAGGCTCTGCCCGGCCGAGCCGCGCAAGCGGGCGGTGATATGGCCGGGTTGCAGTGTGTTGGCACCGAATTTCCGCGTGATCATTGAAGAGAGCCGCGTGCCGATGGCGCGTTGCGTGTTGCGGATATTGTAGGTGAGCTGCATCTTTTCGCCCAGATCGAAGAGGGCCGCGGCGTCCTTGATCATCTGGGCGTCGAGCGAATCCGGCACCTCGTTGCGGCCCTCCAGCGTGCAATAGCGCGGATAATCGCCGGGATCGGCCTGGGCCAGGATCGGGTTCAGATCGAGATCGTCGAGATGCGCCCAGCCGCGATTGACCTGAGCCAAAAGATCGGTGCGGCCGATGATTTCGTTGAGCGTGCGGGCGCCGAGCGACGCCAGAATCTCGCGCACTTCTTCGGCCACGAAACTGAACAGATTGATCACCTTTTCCGGTGAGCCGCCGAATTTTTCACGAAGCGCCGGATCTTGCGTGCAAATCCCGACCGGGCAGGTGTTGGAATGGCATTGCCGGACCAGGATGCAGCCCATGGCGACGAGCGACGCGGTGCCGAGACCGAATTCTTCCGCACCCAGGATCGCGGCGATCACGACATCGCGCCCGGTCTTGATGCCGCCATCGGTCCGAAGCTTCACCCGGTGCCTGAGCCGGTTCAGCACCAGCACCTGATGCACCTCGGCCAGACCCATCTCCCACGGGATGCCGGCATGCTTGATCGAGGATTGTGGGCTTGCGCCGGTGCCGCCGCTGTGGCCCGAGATCAAAATGACATCGGCCTTGGCCTTGGCGACCCCGGCGGCGACGGTGCCGATACCCGAGCGGGCGACCAGCTTGACGCAGACCCTGGCGTCCGGGTTGATCTGCTTCAGATCATAGATGAGTTGTGCCAGATCCTCGATCGAATAGATGTCGTGATGCGGCGGCGGCGAGACCAGCGACACGCCGGGCGTGGCGTGGCGCAACCGCGCGATCAGACCATCGACCTTGAAGCCCGGCAACTGGCCGCCTTCGCCCGGCTTGGCACCTTGCGCCACCTTGATCTCAAGCTCGCGGCAATTGTTGAGATATTCCGCGGTGACGCCAAACCGGCCGGATGCCACCTGCTTGATCGCCGAGGCGGCATTGTCGCCGTTCGAGCGCGGCTTGTAGCGGGCCGGGTCCTCGCCGCCTTCGCCGCTGTCGGACTTGGCGCCGATCCGGTTCATCGCGATCGACAAAGTCTCGTGCGCCTCCGGTCCCAACGCGCCCAGCGAGATTCCGGGTGCGACCAGCCGCTTGCGCAACTCGGTGATCGATTCGACCTCATCGACCGAGACCGGAGGTTGTTTATAGGTGAAATCGAGCAGGTCGCGCAGGTTGAGCGGCGGTTGCTTGCGCACCGCCTCGGTATAGCGCTTGAAGGTGGCGTAGGAATCCCGGCCGACCGCTTCTTGCAACACATGGATGAGATCGGCGGCAAAGGCGTGCTTCTCGCCGCCTTGCCGGAAACGATAGAAGCCACCAATCGGCAGCATCGCCGGATCCTCGGCGAAGGCGCGTTCATGCGCCTCGCGGGTTCTGAGTTCGATGCCCTGGAGTCCGATGCCCGAGATCTTCGAATTCATGCCGGGAAAGAATTCCGCGACGAGCGAGCGCGACAGCCCGACCGCCTCGAAATTATAGGCGCCGCGGTAGGACGAGATCACGGCGATGCCCATCTTGGCCATGATCTTCAGCAGCCCGTCATTCATCGCCTTCTGATAGTTGGCGACGGCCTGGGCCGCGGTCAGGCGCGCCAGCAGCCCGCGCCGATGCCGGTCGAGGATCGCCGCCTCGGCCAGATACGGGTTGACGCAGGTCGCACCGACACCGATCAGCACGGCGGCGTAATGCACATCGAGACATTCGGCAGTACGCACCGACAGCGAGGTGAAGGTGCGCAATTGCTGGCGCACGAGATGGCTGTGGACGGCGCCGGTCGCCAGGATCATCGGCACGACGGCACGGCCCGCGCCGATCGCCCGATCGCACAGCACGACGTGGGTCCGGCCCTCGCGCACGGCATCGGCCGCCTCGCGCTGAATGCGCTGAATGGCCTCGCGAAGATTGCCCCCAGCGAGGTCGAAGCTGCAATCCAGTTCGACTGTCGTGTCGCTGAGATGCCGGCATACCGCGGCGAACTCACCATTGCCCAGGATCGGCGAGGGCAGTTGCAGGATCTGACACTGGGTCGCATCCTCATCGAGGATGTTGTTGAGATTGCCGAACCGGGTGATCAGCGTCATCACCCGCCGCTCGCGCAAACTATCGATCGGCGGGTTGGTGACCTGGCTGAAATTCTGCCGGAAGAAATGATGCAGGCCGCGATACCGGTCGCTCAACACGGCGAGCGGGGTGTCGTCACCCATCGAGCCGATGGCTTCCTTGGCGTCCTCGGCCATCGGGTGCAGGATCAGTTCCAGATCCTCATGGCTCCAGCCCATGGCGATCTGGTGACGACGCAGGGTTTCGCGGTCGAATTCGGGTTCCGCGGGTACCGCCTCGATCGTAAGCGCCTCAAGCGGTGTGATGTTCTTGACCCATTCGCCGAACGGGTGGCTGCCGGCGATCAGATCGGTCAGTTCGCCGTGACGATAGAGCGTTCCTTCGGCGAGGTTGACGCCGAGCATCTGGCCGGGGCCGAGCCGGCCTTTTTCGACGATCTCGGCCTCGTTCATCCGGACCATGCCGGTTTCCGAACCGACAATCAGTAAGCCGTCCTGAGTGATCGAATATCGCATCGGGCGCAGCCCGTTGCGGTCGAGCCCGGCCAGCACCCAGTTGCCATCGGTCATGGCGAGCGCCGCCGGCCCGTCCCACGGCTCCATCACCGAGTTGCAATAGGAATAGAGGTCGCGATGCGTCTTGGGCAGGTTCGGGCGCTCCGACCAGGCTTCCGGCACCATCAGTGCCCGGACCATGGGCAACGGCCGGCCGGCGCGTGCCAGCAGTTCAAAGACGTTGTCGAGTGCTGCTGAATCCGATCCGCCGGCCTGGACTACGGGCTTTAGATCCTCCAGATACGCGTCGAAGACGCGATGCGCCATGCGCGTCTCGTGGCTTTTCATCCAGTTGAGATTGCCGCGCACGGTATTGATCTCGCCATTATGGGCGAGGATACGGAACGGCTGGGCCAGCGGCCAGGTCGGGAAGGTGTTGGTCGAATAGCGCTGGTGATAGATCGCAAAACTGGATTCAAAGCGCGGGTCGAGCAGATCAGGATAGAATGCGGTCATCTGCTCGGCAAGGAACATGCCTTTGTAGATGATCGAGCGCGACGACAGCGAACAGATATAGAAGCCGCCGATCTGATCGGCGATCACGCGCTTTTCGATGCGCCGGCGCAGAATATAGAGATCGCGCTCGAACTGTTCGGGCGGCACGTTGCGCGGATTGGCGACGATGATCTGCTCGATCTCGGGCCGCGTCGCGTTGGCCTTTTCGCCGATCACATCGATGTTGACCGGCACCTGACGCCAGCCATGCACGGCATAGCCGAAGCCCAGTATCTCGGTCTCGACCACGGCGCGGCAGCGCTCCTGGCCGTCGAGATCGGTGCGCGGCAGGAACACCATACCGACGCCGAGCGGCGTGTCGCGCGCCTCGTTCACGCCGCTGCGCGCGACATGGGCGTGGAAAAAGGTGGCGGGAATCTCAAGATGAATGCCGGCACCGTCGCCGGTCTTGCCGTCGGCATCGACCGCACCGCGATGCCAGACCGATTTCAGCGCCTGAAGCGCTGCCTCGACCACCGTGCGGCGCGGTTGGCCATCGATCGCGGCGACCAACCCGACGCCGCACGCATCGTGTTCGTCGGACGGATCGTAGAGGCCGCTTTCATGCAGATGCCGGGCATTGGCCTCGAAATTGCGGCGGAATGCTTCGCCTGATTCTGACATGGCGCGATCTCCTACGCGGCGGCGCTGGCGCGGGCAGCCAGATAGCGGGCGATGGCGGCGGCGGCAAGCCGGCCGTCCCGCACGGCCCAGACGACGAGAGAGGCGCCGCGCACGATGTCCCCCGCGGCGAAGACGCCCTTGATCGAGGTGGCGAGCGTCGCCGGATCGGCCTCGATCATGCCCCAGCGGTTGGTCGCAAGGGCAGGCTCGCCAAACAAGCTTGGGACGTCCTCGGCATCGAAGCCCAGCGCCTGAATGACCAGATCGGCCGAAAGCGTGAATTGGCTGCCCTCGACCGTCTGCGGGGTCTCCCGGCCATCGCTGCCGCCGGTGCCGAGATGGATGCGCTGCGCATGGACGGTCTCGACCTCGTCCGTGCCGCCGAAATTCTGCGGGGCGGCGAGCCAGACGAATTCGACGCCTTCCTCTTCGGCGTGACCGACCTCGCGCTGCGATCCCGGCATGTTCTTGCGGTCGCGGCGATAGAGGCATTTGACCGAGCGCGCGCCCTGCCGCAGCGCGGTGCGCACGCAATCCATCGCGGTGTCGCCGCCGCCGATAACCACGACATGGCGGCCGGCCGCGTCGAGTGCGCCGGACGGTATCGCATCGCCCAGGCCACGGCGGTTGCTGGCCGTCAGATAATCCAGCGCCTGCACGATATTGCCCAGGCCGCTGCCCGGCAGGTCCAACGGCCGCGGGCGATAGGTGCCGGTAGCGATCAGCACGGCGTCGTGGCGCCGCCGCAGTTCGCCGAGCGTCGCATCGCGCCCGATTTCGAAATTCGGATGAAACACCACGCCGCCGGCTTCCAGCAGGCGATGGCGTCGGGCGACGACGTCCTTGTCCAGTTTGAAATTGGGGATGCCATAGACGAGCAGCCCACCGACCCGGTCATAGCGGTCATAGACATCGACCTGATAACCCTTGCGGCGCAGTTGGTCGGCGGCGGCGAGGCCGGCCGGCCCGGCGCCGATGATCGCCACCGATTCAGGCCGTTCCCTGGGGGGCACCGGTGGCTTGACCCAGCCGCGGTCCCAGGCCGTATCGGTGATGAATTTCTCGACCGAGCCGATCGTGACGCCGCTGAAGCCCTTGTCGATGACACAATTGCCCTCGCAAAGCCGATCCTGCGGACAAATTCTGCCGCAGATTTCGGGGAAATTATTGGTCGCGGCGGCCAGCTCATACGCTTCTTCGAGCCGCCCGTCGGCCGTCAGCATCAGCCAGTCCGGGATATTATTGTGAAGCGGGCAATGCACCTGACAGAACGGAATGCCGCATTGCGAACAGCGCGATGCCTGGGTGCTTGCCGCTGCGGGGTCGAAGCGGGCGTAGATTTCGGCAAAATCGTGCCGCCGCTCCTCGGCCGAACGGATCTCCGGCATTTGTCGCTCGACCGACACGAATTGCAGCAGCTTTTGACTCATGACGACTCCCGTCAGCCGGTCGGAAGCGAAAGGCATGCCGCCGACGGTAAGGGAGTGGGACCGAGGGGGCAACCACTTTGTGGCTTATACATCCGTTTCGGCTGCATAAAAGAAGAATTCTGATGAGAACTTCTACGCTGCGCAATCTGTCGTGCAAAAGGTTTTTCACATTATTGCCGAATCGGATATTAATGTGATCGCCAGCGCCAAATTCCGCGTTATCCGCCCGATTGGGGCGGGCGACCGGCCGGTGATCAACGTCACCTGGGATCAGGTGCAGAGCTATGTCGCCTGGCTCAATCGCAAGGTCGGCAGTCTGCGCGCCTCGGAGTTTCGGTTCGCCCGGACTTTTTCCTGGGCGTCAGGCATAGCTTGCATAGAGTTCGGCGATGGTCTTCACGGCGCTTTCGCTTTCCCGTCGGTCGGGGGTTTCATTGTCGTCGTTGTAACCTTTCATGTCGCCGCCCTCGATCGCCTGAACGACG
>JAXDMU010000127.1:0-3345 GCA_034665905.1 Aliidongia sp.
AGCGCCGTGCAAAGCTCGCTCAGGAACATGGCGTAATTCGCCCGCTCCTGACCGCCCTCGCGGCCTTGCCAGCGGGCGATGAAGGCTTCGATCCGGTCGGTCGGGGGTGGGCTGGCCGAAGCCTCAATCATGAAAATGCTCGTTCGCGTTGGGCGATTCGGGGCGCGCTGACGTTATTCGGCATTCCGCGTCCGGCTGTCCAGCGGCGATTGCGCCCTGGCCTCAAATCGCCGTCGGTGCCGGCCGGTAAACCAGACGGCGCCGACGGGCTTCGAGTGCCGGTTTCGGTCGGGCGTAGATCTGCTTGGTCGCCTCGATCATGACCACGCCGGCAAAGGTCGTGAACCAGCGGGCGCCGACACTCTCCCACGCGCCGGCCGCGGACAGCACCATGCGCGAGGCGGTCGGTGGCACGAAGAGGGCGGCGGTCGATCTGACCGGCGTGAAGGCGGCCTCGCGCAACAGGGTCGAAAGCTGGGTCGGCGTATAGGGGTGGCCGGCGCCGAACGGCGTGCGGTCGAGCCGGGCCCAGATGCCGCGGCGGTTCGGCACCAGCACCAAGAGCCTTCCGCCGCCGGCCAGCGCCCGCCAGCATTCGGCCAGCAGCGGCCGCACCTGCTCGGTGCATTCCAGCGCGTGGACCAGCAGAATCCGGTCGACCGAAGAATCCTGCAACGGCAACTCGGCTTCATCGACCAAAGCCGTGACGTTGGGGCCTTCCTTGGGCCAGTGCAGTACGCCCTGCGCCGCCGGCATGAAGGCGGTTACCCGCTCGGCCTCGCCCAGAAAGGGTCGCAGATAGGGCGAGGCATAGCCCAGCCCGACCAGCCGCAGCCCGGCGACATCGGGCCAGATCTCCCTCATCCGCCGCCGCAGCATGCGCGTCGCGACCTGCCCGAGGCTGGTTTCGTAGAAATCCCGCAGATCGATGACGTCGGTGTACATGGCGAGCGCAGCCTAGCGCGGAACGGTGGGCGAGGCACGCGCGGCGTTAGGGTGGGGCGGTTTGCGAGACTGTTTTCAGCCAACAAAATTATTCTGCCGCATGCGCGCAAGTTCGGCCTCGACGAAACCGGCGGTAAGTCCCGTGACGCCGAACCGTTCGAAGAGCGATGCGACGAGCGGCAATACATGTTTGGCCAGGTCGGTCTCGACGGAGGCGACCGGGGCCGTGCCTTCGAGCGTGACACCATCGCTGTGCGACCGCCCGCCGTCAAAATAATCGACGTCCCAAGCCCGCAAATTTCGCCCCTGCAAGCCGGTATAAACGACGCGCAGCCGGATTATCGTCCGTGCCGGATCCTGGGCGATAAGCCGCGCGAGCCGTGCGGCGTGAAGGAACGCTTCGCCGATCCGCCACACCGGCAATGTGATGTCGAAGATGGTGCCGGGCGCAAGAGTTTCCTGTATGTCCTCCCAATAATTACGGAGCAAAAACATATGGCCATTAGATGATGCGCGCCAAAAATCGCAATACTTCTGAGGAAATGATCCATATCTATCGAACTCGTTACTCCCTGGTGGAAGCCAGTATTCAACAATATTGGCTACATCATCAGTCATCAATATAGGTCGGTGTGTCGAAAAACGCTCTACCAATTCATTAATACTTCTGTTGTTTCCTACTTTAGGCAAGTGAAACAGAGGAAACGGAGCATATGGGGCCATCGCTTGTCGTATTAAGTCTTTGAACTTATCTAAGTTGATATCTTTGAGGTCCCCTTCGAGCATATAGTCGATCCTGTACCAGCCGGCGGGAGATCGCCCTGGAGAATTTTTCGGCAAGTCCCCGATCAATGCGCGCCAGCGCGCGAACGCTTCCTGGACGAAGCTCTCGTGCGTTCCGCCCCGCGGCGGTTCCTCGATCAGGCCGACGACCCGCAGGATATCCATCGCCTTGCCGAGCGACAGGGTGAGTTCGCCGCGATCAAAGGCGATGATCGTGGGCACGCTGACGCTGGCCAAGGCGGCATGTTCTTTCTGGGTCAGCTTTTCCGCCTTACGGCGTCGGATCGCTTCGGCGACCTGGGCCGGCCAGTTCAGCGGGCCTATTCCTCCAGCAGTCTCAGGCATCCGTTCCTCACGATTTCGGTAAAACGCGCCGTGAATGGATCTCTTCCCTCATCTTCGGGCGGCGGCAGGTTTCGGTGGGCCTGCCGGGCTTTGGCCGTGAGATCTCGAAAAATCCCGGCGATCGCAGATTTCGACAGGCCGATCCGTTCTGCGAACGCGACCAGCAACGAGCGGGTGACCGCGTCGAGCAGGATGAAATCGCCATTGAGCGCGAGGGCCAACCGCTGACTGACCTCCGGATAAAGGCCGACATTGACGACGTCATAGACTGGCGAAAGGCGCATGCCTTCCGGCCGTTCCAGCAGCGTGAAATTCTTCAGATGCGCATCGCCGTTGGCGAGCAGTGTGAAGACGACAAGACGACGGAATAGTCGTGCCAGATCGATCAGCGGCCGAGCCGAATGGGCTCGGATCGCCTCGGCTACCTCCTCATAGCTTGCATCATATTTGCCGGCATAATCGTGTCCGCGCGGTTTTGACAGAATTTGCGCAAAATCTTCCGCCCGGAGCTTTTCTCCGCCCGCTGTGCGGTCGAACCGCGTGACGATCAGGGCTGTTTCATCGAGTTCGGCGACGGGACCGAGTTGGAATTCGGTAACTTCCTCGGCGCCAAGCATGGCCGTGGCCCAGCGCAGGCTCAGATGTTCGTTGCGGACCAGTGTCGGCAGATTTGGGGAATTGAATTTCGCGATATAGGGCGCCGGTCCCGTCAATTCGGCCGGCCGGAATGCGTTGACCGCCGCGTCGCGCACGACCAGCAGTTTGCGCTGTACCCCCGAGACGGTTCGCCCCGGGTTGATCCCCTCGCGGGACGTGGCAATGCGCGGCGGTTGGCCGGCATCTGGCAAGACACCTACCGCGCCAATGCAATCGGCGCCGTAGCGGCGCAGAAGACCGAAATCATCCTCTTCCGTCAGATGGGCCGCGCGCGCCTGCCGTTCGCGCAGCCAGCCTTCCGCACCCAGATGCTGAAAGAAGGGATGAAGACCTGCCTGCCACTCATGTTCCCGGCGGCTGACCGGCAGACAGCACGCAATGGCCTCCCGGCAACCTTCATGGTATAGATACCGGCTTCCCCCGCTCGCCGTTTCTTCCAGGCGGCCGACGATTTTGCCTTTGAACGATATTTCGGATGAACGGAGAAAATTGGTCATTTATGGATTACCAAACTGCCTGTTTCCCCAAAATTCCAGATAATAACTAAGATATAAGTTAGTGTTTTGTACGCTCAATGAGAAAGTAACATAAAACTTATCCCAATGTGGGATCGTC
>JAXDMU010000128.1:0-20601 GCA_034665905.1 Aliidongia sp.
TGATCGACACCGATTATTTCATGCCCGATCCGGTGGCGCGGTCCCGGCAGCGCTCGGCCTGGGGCGTCACCGATGCGGCACCGCTGATCGGCATGGCGGCGCGCTTCGACCCGATGAAAGGGCATGAGGTTTTCCTTGCCGCAGCATCTCTGCTGCTTCGGCGCCGGCCTGCGGCCCGCTTCGTCCTGATCGGTGATGGCTCGCCATCCTATGCGGAATCGCTGCACATCAAGGCCCGACAGTTCGGCCTCAACCCGTCGCTCATTTGGGCCGGAGACACCCCAGATATGGCCGCGGCCTACAACGCGCTTGATCTGGCAACGCTCAGTTCGACCGAAGGCGAGGGTTTTCCCAATGCCGTGGCCGAAGCGATGGCATGCGGCGTGCCGGTGGCGGCGACCGACACCGGCGATACCGCCCGGCTGATCGGCGAGACCGGTGCTGTCGTGCCGCCGGGCGATCCGGCGGCACTTGCCGATGCCTGGGACCGACTGCTCGCATCCGATCACGCCGCACTCGGACATGCCGCGCGGCAGCGGATTTTGACCGAGTTTGACAGCCGGCGCGCGCTCGACGATAACCTGCGCGCCTTGATGGCCCTGGTCGATTCGCCCCTGGCATAGGGATCAGCAGCTTTGTGTGGCCTTACCGGTTTTCTCGACCTGGCGCGGGCCACCCCGCCGGATATTCTGGCCGATCTGGCCGGCAAGATGGCGGCGACGCTCGACCATCGCGGCCCCGACGACGCGCAATGCTGGGTCGATGCCGAGGCCGGAATCGCCCTTGCCTTTCGCCGTCTCGCGATCGTCGATCTGACGCCGACCGGGCGCCAGCCGATGGTGTCGGCCTCGGGCCGGTTCGTCATCGTTTATAATGGCGAGGTCTATAATGCCGAGGCGCTGCGGCCAAAGCTCGCCGCCGCCGGCATCGCGTTCCGCGGTCATTCCGATACCGAAGTGATCCTCGAAGCCTGCGCCGCCTGGGGCGTGGCGGCCACCGTGCCGCAGCTCATCGGCATGTTCGCCTTCGCCCTCTGGGACCGGGCCGAGCGGAAGCTGACGCTGGTGCGCGACCGGATGGGCATCAAGCCGCTGTATTTCGGCCGGTTCGACCGCACGTTCTTCTTCGGGTCGCAACCCAAGAGCTTCCGGCCGCACCCGGCATGGCAGAGCGAGATTGACCGCGACAGCCTCACCGCCTTCCTGCGCTTCGCCTATGTCCCGGCGCCGCGCTCGATCCATCGGGGTCTGCGCCAGCTTCCCCCCGGCCATATCGCCGAAATCGACGCCGAGGGCACGGTCACCGAGCGCTGCTACTGGGACATCCGCGCCAAGGCCGCCGCCGGCCGCGCCGATCGCTTCGATCTGAGCGACGACGAGGCGATCGAGAATTTCGATGCGCTGCTGCGCGACGCGGTCGGCCAGCGCATGATCGCCGATGTGCCGCTGGGTGCCTTGCTGTCCGGCGGGATCGACAGTTCGACCGTGGTCGCCCTGATGCAGGCGCAGAGCAACCGGCCGGTCAAGACTTTCTCGATCGGATTCGAGGAAGCGGGCTTCGACGAGGCGCCGCACGCCGCCGCCGTGGCCCGTCATCTCGGCACCGAGCATCACGAACTCTATGTCGATTCCGCCCAGGCGCGCGACGTGATCCCCGATCTGCCGCGCTGGTACGACGAACCCTTCGCCGATTCCTCGCAGATCCCGACCGTGTTGGTTAGCGCGCTGGCCCGCCGACACGTCACCGTCGCGCTGTCGGGCGATGGCGGCGACGAATTGCTGGCCGGGTATAATCGCTATCTGCACGGCAAGCGGCTGATCACCTGGACCCAGAATGTGCCGCGCCCGCTGCGCTCGGCCGGTGCCGCCCTGCTTGAGGCGATGCCGGCCGGTGCGTGGGATGGCCTCGCCCGTGCGCTGCCCCGCCGCTTCCGCCCGGCCCGCGCCGCCGACCGCGCCGCCAAGCTGGCCGACATGCTGCGCGCCGGGGCCGAGGAACGGCTCTATCGCCAACTGGTCGGACAATGGCCGCAGCCGGAAGCGCTGGTGCCGGGTGCGGCCGAGCCGGTCGATGCGGTCTGGACCGGCGCGCTGGCCGCGGAAATTCCGGATTTCGTCGAGCGCATGCAACTGATCGACATGCTGACCTATCTGCCCGACGACATCCTGGCCAAGGTCGATCGCGCGAGCATGGCGGTCAGCCTGGAGGCGCGCGTCCCGCTGCTCGATCACCGCGTGGTCGAACATTGCTTTCATCTGCCGGCCCGGATGAAGATCCGCAACGGCGAGACCAAATGGTTGCTGCGCCGCGTGCTCGACCGCTACGTGCCGCCCGCGTTGATCAACCGGCCGAAAATGGGCTTCGGCGTGCCGATCGACCTTTGGCTGCGCGGCCCGTTGCGCGACTGGGCCGAAGCGCTGCTGGCACCGGCCAGCCTCGCCGAGGAAGGCTTCGATCCGGCCCCGATCCGTGCGCGCTGGCAACAGCATCTGTCCGGCGCGGTCAACGGACAATACCCGCTCTGGTGTGTGTTGATGTATCAATCCTGGCGCAACCATTGGCGCGAGGCGGCGTGATGTCGTGCGGATCGACCGCATGAAGGGCTGCATACCGTTGAAATAGGCCCTGCGTTTGGGTTGTAATCGGCACGCCGTCGAGCCATACACTCGTCATCTTCGCATTACCGCGGAAGATCAACGGTCATTCGGCAACTCCGCCCGCGCCCAGCTAGTCACGAGGTCCGCAATTGAGGAGTATCATCATTGGAATCGCTAGCTGCGCTGCGATTGGGCTGTCTTTCCCGATGACCGCCGCCGCCTATGATCCGCAGGAAAAATCGCTGGCCCAGCTTGAGGCCGACCTGGTCGCCGGCCGGACCAGTTCGGTGGAGCTGGTGACGCTCTATCAGCAACGGATCGACCAGCTAAACCCGCAGCTACGCGCGGTGATCGCGGTCAATCCGGCGGCACTGACCGCAGCCAAGGCGGCCGATGCCGATCGCGCCGCGAAGAAGCCGCTGGGGCCGCTCGCCGGCCTGCCGATCCTGATCAAAGACAATATCGAATCGGCCGACGACATGGCGACCACCGCCGGCTCGCTGGCGCTCAAGGACAACAAGACCGGCCGCGACGCGCCGCTGGTCGCCCGGCTACGCGCGGCCGGCGCGATCATCCTGGGCAAGACCAATCTGTCGGAATGGGCCAATATCCGCTCGACCCATTCGATCAGCGGGTGGAGTGCGACCGGCGGCCAGACGCGCAATCCTTACGCGCTCGACCGCACCCCCTGCGGCTCCAGCTCCGGCTCGGGTGCGGCGGCGGCGGCAAGCCTGGCCGCGGCGGCCATCGGCACCGAGACCGACGGTTCGGTCACCTGCCCCTCGGCGATCAACGGGCTGGTTGGGCTGAAGCCCACGGTCGGGCTGGTCTCGCGCACTCACATCGTGCCGATCAGCCACACCCAGGACACGGCCGGGCCGATGACGCGCGACGTGCGCGATGCCGCCTTGCTGCTCAACGTCATCGCCGGGTCCGACCCGACCGATGCCGCCACCGTCCCGGCCGACAAGCACAAGACCGACTATCTGGCCGGTCTGAAGCCGGACGCGCTGAAGGGTGTCAGGATCGGCGTGCTGCGCTATGCCGCCGACTTCCATCCGGAGACCGACCGGGAATTCAACAAGGCCCTGACCACGCTCAAGGCGGCCGGCGCCACGCTGGTCGAGATCAAGAAGTTTCCCCACGAGCAGGACATCGGCAAGCTCGAGGAATTGATCTTGTCGACCGAGTTGAAGGCCGATTTGGCCGCCTATCTGGCGACGACCGCGCCGGACAAGGTGCCAAGCCGCACGCTGGCCGATTTGATCGCCTTCAATAAGCAACATGCCGAAGCGGAAATGCCGCTGTTCGGCCAGGAAAGGTTCGAGGCGGCCGAACTGACCAAGGGCCTGGACGACCCGACCTATCTCGCCGCCAAGGCCGACGCCCACCGCCTCGCCGGCCCCGAAGGCATCGACGCGATGCTGCAAGCCGACAAGCTTGATGTGCTGATCGCGCCGACGCTCGGCCCGGCCTGGCTGATCGATCCGGTGCTGAAGGACCGCTTCCTGGGCGGCGATGTCGGCTCGCCCCCGGCAGTCGCGGGCTATCCGCATCTGACCGTGCCGATGGGGCAGGTGGACGGGCTGCCGGTCGGCCTGTCCCTGGTCGGCCCGGCCTGGAGCGAGGCGAAACTGCTGGCCTATGGCTACGCCTTCGAACAGGCGGCCCACGCGCGGGTTCCGCCGACCTATGCGGCCAGCGCCCAGATCGCCAGCAAGGCGGCTTGGATCGGGGCGGCGGAGTTGCCGAAGGAGGAGAGCCAGTAGGGCGGTCGGGGGGCGATGTCACCCGGCCAGCGCTGCTGTGCCGTTACCGAGCAATTGCCGCAGCTTTCGGGCCAGATCGGTCTTGCGGAACGGTTTCATCAGAAGATGGATACCGTCGGCGAGGACGCCGTTTTGGGCGATGGCGTTCCTGGTATAGCCGGACATGAACAGGATTTTCAGGTCAGGTCGGCTTTGGCGGGCCTCGTCGGCGAAGACCGGGCCACTCACGCCGTTGGGCAGCACGACGTCGGTTAGCAGCAGATCGACCCGCGCGTCCGCGACCAGCAGGCGGCGCCCTGCGATCGCGTCCTCGGCCGCGAGGACGTCGTAGCCCAGCGTACCGAGTTGGCCGGTGATGAGCTTACGCAAGGCGGCATCGTCTTCGATCACGAAAATCACCTCGCCCGGCCGGGCCAGCGGCATTGCGGTCGCATCGAATTCGACGGCCGGGACCGGTGCCGCGATGTCGACGGAGGGGAAATAGAGCTTGATCGACGTGCCATGGCCCGGCTCGCTGTAAATCTTGACCTCGCCGTTGGATTGCCGGACGAAACCATGGACCATGCTGAGCCCGAGACCGGTGCCCGCCCCTTCGGGCTTGGTCGTGAAAAACGGTTCGAAGGCACGGTCGGCCACGTCCTTTGGCATGCCCGTCCCGGTGTCGCTGACCGCCACCAGCACATACGGGCCGGGCCGAACCGGGACGACGCTGTCGGCGGCATCGCCATCGAGCATGACGTTTTCGGCCTCGATCGTCAGCGTGCCACCCTCCGGCATGGCATCGCGGGCATTTACCGCCAGATTGAGCAGGGCATTTTCGAGCTGGTTGGGGTCGAGGCGGGCTTTCCAGAGGTCCGCCGGCAATATCGTGCGGATACGGATTGTTTCGCCCAGCGTCCGACGCAGCAGCCCGGTCAGTTGCGTCACGATATGGTCGATGTTCAGCACGCGTGGGTCCAGCGCCTGCCGGCGGGAATAGGCCAGCAAGTGCCGGGTCAGGCTGGCGCCGCGCAAGGCGGCGCCCAGCGCATCCTCAATCATGTCGATCAGACTGACATCGGTCAGCCCCTGCTCGACGACGCAATCCAGATTGCCGATAATGACGCCCAGCAGATTGTTGAAATCATGCGCAACACCGCCGGCCAGCTGGCCGATCGCCTCCATCTTCTGGGCCTGGCGCAGGGTTGCGTCATTGTTGCGCTGCACCTGTTCGGCCCGGCTGCGCTCCAGCGCCATCTGGATGGTCGCGTGCAGCTCGCGCTCGGAAAACGGCTTGACCAGATAGCCATAGGGCTTGGTCGTGCGCGCCCGATCGAGCGTCGCCTGTTCGGAATAGGCCGTGAGATAAATGACCGGTATATGAGAGTCGGCCGGGATCCGGGCCGCGGTCTCGATCCCGTCGATCGCACCGTCGATATGGATGTCCATCAGGATCAGCTGGGGCTTTAGCGCCTCAACCTGCCGCAGTGCCTGTTCACCGGAAGAAACCGGCGCGGGCACGTCGTAGCCGAGCTTCATCAACTGTTGGCGCAGATGCAGTGCGACGATGCGCTCGTCTTCCACCACCATGATCCGGGCGCCGGTCATTGTGGCTCTCCCGCCGATGGTCGGACCGGAAATTTCAGGGTGAATTGCGTCGGGTCGATCCGGTGTACCGATACGTCGCCGCCGAGCTGATCGGCCAGCAACGCCACGAGTTGCAGGCCGAGCGTGGTCGGATCGGTCATTTCCAAACCATCGGGCAGACCGATACCATTGTCGCTGACCGACAGGATGACGCTGCGGTCGGTGTCGTGCGTCAAGCGGACCTTGATTTCCCCGCCCCGCCCACGGGGAAACGCATGTTTCAGCGCATTGGAGATCAGTTCATTGACCACAAGCCCGCACGGCACGGCCGCATCGATCGGCAGCCGGACCTGTTCGGCCTTGATTGTCAGAGAGACCTTATTGCCGTCGATGCCGTAGGAGGCGATGAGCGCCGGGATCAGCGCATCGAGAAACTGGCCGAAATCCACCTCGGCGAAGTCCTTCGACTGATAGAGCGTCTGATGGATCTGCACCATCGAGCGAATGCGGTTCTGGCTGTCGCGCAGGATGTCAAGCATCGCCGGGTCGGAAATGCGCGTCGCTTGCAGATCCAGCAAGCTGTAAATGACCTGGAGGTTGTTCTTGACCCGGTGATGGATTTCGCTCAGCAGAACATCCTTCTCCTGAAGCACCTTGTGAAGGCGGGCTTCCTTCTGCTTGCGATCCGAGATATCGACGATCGCCGACAGAACCATCATGCCGTCCTCGGTCTTGATCGGATTCAAGCCGATTTCCACCGGGAATTCGCTGCCGTCGCGGCGCAGGCCATAGAGATCGCGTCCAGCCCCCATCGAGCGTGGGCGCGGATCGGTAAAGAACGCATCGCGCAGGCCGGGATGGTGGGGACGAAACCGTGTCGGCACCAGCATTTCGACCGGTTGTCCGACCAGATCGGTACGCTCGTAGCCGAAGACGCGTTCGGCCTGGGTATTGACCATCTCGATCCGGCCGGCTGCATTGATCATGACCATCGCGTTGGGGGCGGCTTCGACCACGAGGCGGAAGCGTTCCTCCAGCCGCTTGCGTTCGGAAATATCGACGATCGCCGACAGGACCATGGTGCCGCCGTCGGTTTCGATCGGGCTGAGGCCGATCTCCACCGGAAACTCGCTGCCGTCGCGGTGCAGACCGAAAAGGTCGCGCCCTGCCCCCATCGGCCGGGAATGCGGGTTGAAAAAAAACGAATCGCGCAAATACGGATGGTGCGTGCGAAATCGTTCGGGCAGAAGCATCTCGACCTTTTGCCCCAGCAGGTCGGCCCGGCCGTACCCGAAGACGCGCTCCGTCTGAGCGTTGACCATAGCGATCCGGCCGGATGCGTCGATCATGACCATCGCATTGGGAGCAGCCTCGACCACTTGGCGAAACCGGTCTTCGCTCTTGCGCGGTACGCGCTCGTCCGAAACGCCAACACCGCCGGAACCGGAAGCCGCATCGGCCATGCTTGGACACCTCTCTCCCACGGGCACCACCGCGCCGGTCATTGGCACCGCGGCGCTCGTTTTGCGGCGATCATACCTCACGTGTACAATCTTTACTAATAAATTATTACCTATTCGTGTGCACGCTATGGCAAAACGCTACCTTAGCGCCGTTTTGGCGCCATGAACCACGCTGCTGCGATTTCCGGGTGAAGCTTGTCGCCGGCCGCTGTATTCTCGCTTGGGCAGTCAAGGCTGGCCGAGTGTCCCGCGCGCGATGTGGAGAGATGGCATGGGTTTACCGAAATACACCCGGCGCCTTAGCGACAAGATCCTCTGGGCCTTCGGCCAGGCGATCGACCAAAAGGCGACGGAAGTCGCCGGCCTTCTCATGCATGCGCTCGAACTGGCGCTAACCCGCGAAGGCGGCCCCGGCAAGGTCGATCAGCGCCATAATCTGGAAGATGTCTTCGCCGCCTACGACAAGCTGAAGCAGGAGGGCGGCTAACCGCCCTCCTTGCGCTCGAAGATGATGGTCGGCACATGGACCCGCTCGGTCAACAGGCGCGCCGCCCTTTGGGCTTCCGCCCGCGTCGCATAATCCTGCGTCTGAACGACGAACCAGCCACGGCCACCCCGGTCACGCTGCTGGATGATCCGAGCGGGATAGCCGCCGAATTTCAGGGTATCGACCAACAGCTTTGCGTGATCGTCGGACTGGAAGGCACCGACGCGGATCGCCCAGTGCTTGTGATCCGGCAATAGCGTCGGCTTGTGCGGCGACGGTGCCGCGCGCGGCGCACTGTGCCGCAAAACCGGTTTCGCCGGGCGATGATGGCGCGGCTCCGCCACAGGCGTCACAGGACGCGGCTCCACCACAGGCGTCACAGGACGCGGCTCCGCCACAGGCTTGGCCGGACGCGGCTCCGCCACAGGCTTCGCGGGAACGATCACCGCAGGGGGCGGGGCGATAGCCGGGGCCGGCGGCTCCGGTGGGATCGCGGCCGGGGTGGGCGGCGGGGCGGGCACGATCGCCGGGGACGGCACCGACACCTCCGGCGGCGACGGTTCGATCGCCGGCAAGATCTCTTCCGGCGGGGGTGACAGGACGGCCGCAGGCGGCAGGACGGCAGACGGTGTGCGCAGCACGTAAATGCCCAGCCCAAAGCCACCGCTCAGCACGGCCGCCACACCAATCGCCAGGATGGGCGCGGCGCGCGGAAGTGGGGGGCGCTGGGAACCATTCTCGTTCATGGGCCAGGACAAAATCGCATCCCGACCGCGCAAAGTCTACAGCCTTTGCGTTCACGGCGGAAACGCCAGCGATTGGGCTGCGATCTAATAATCGGCGTGATAGATCGCCATGTTGCTTTCGAGTGCGCGATACGCCTCGTCGGGATCGGTCCCTTCCATGTTCAGCGCAGCGACCCAGCCGGCGTAGAGCGGCTCGGTCGCCTTGCGCCAAACGGCAAGCTGTTCCGGCGTCAGGGTTTCCAGGATTTGCCCCGGTTGCGCGATCAGCTTTTCCCGTTCAGCCCTTTCGGCATCGGCCCAACTGGCGGCGAAACGCACCGCCCAGTCGGTCGTGCAATGATCGTCGATGTTGCGCCGCAGCACCTCGGGCAGCGCGCGATACCGCGCGAGGTTCATGACCCAGACATAGGTGCTGGCGTAGATCGGCGCATCGATATGGTATTTGAGGGTCTTGGCCGCTTCGGTGAGGAGTGCCGCACCCCAGGGCTGGAACACGCCATCAAGCTTTCCGCGATCGAGCAGGTCGCGGATATTGGTCGCTGGCGCTTGAACATTGGTTCCGCCGAGCAGGACCGTCAGCGGCGCCGTCGCATTGACCGATTGGAGGCTCAAGCCCTTCACATCCTCCGGCGCCAGGACCGGCCGGCGGGAATGCAGCGTGCCCGGATTCTGCACGACGGCGAAGCAATAATGCACGTCCTTCATCTCGGCGGCGGCATATTTGCGATACCACGCATCGAGCGCGCCGGTGCCGCTGCGGCCGTCGCGGAACTGAAACGGCAGATCGCCGACCGAAATGATCGGAAAGCGGCCGGGCTGAAAGCTGGGATTGACCAGGGCGAAATCCGCCACGCCGTCGCGCGCCAGATCATATTGATCATATGCCTTGCCCAGCGCCTCGGCCGGATACATCGCGGAGACCAGCTGGCTGTGCGACCCTTTCTCGATCGAATCGGCCCAGCTGTCGATGCCGGCCTGGATCGGGTGCGAAATCGAAAGCCAGGTCGATAGCTTCAGCTCGCCCTGACCGGAGCGGACGGTACTGCTTGCCTGCGGGACCGGTGCGCCGGCATGGGACTCGAAAGCCCAGGCACCGGTCGTCAATGCCGCCGTCACACTGATCGCACCGAGTGCCGACCACACGGATTTCCGACTGTTCGACATCGGTACCTTTTTCCCCTTCGACCCGTGATTCCACCGAAAATCATTGTGGGCGGCAAAGCTTATCGGCACGCCATCGGCATTGCGCTTGTAGCATAATTTCAGGAATCAGCCTATAAAACTTGCCTTATCGGGGCAAGCCACACCATGGCGGGCACATCTATTTCTTAATCTACCGCAGAAACGGCCGGAGTTGTCGATGAAGAGAATATTGGCGGGCATCGTGTTGCTTTCCGTCGCAATGATGCCCGCTTGGGCCGGACCGGTACTCGATACCGTCAAGGCCAACGGTGCCGTCACTTGCGGCTTGTCCACCGGGATCTCGGGCTTCGCCACCTTGGACAAGAACGGCAAGGCGGCCGGCCTCGATGCCGATATCTGCCGTGCGGTTTCCGCGGCGGCATTCGGCACGCCGGACAAGGTGAAATTCGTGGCGCTCGCCGCCGACCAGCGGGTTTCCGCGCTGCAATCGGGCGAAGTCGATCTCGAAGTGCTCGACCCCGCCCTGATCGCCGGCCGGCCGGGCGACCTCGGCCTCGCGCTGGCGCCGGCGGTCTTCTATGACGGCGCCGGCTTTCTGGTGCCGAAATCGCTTGGGGTGAAGAGCGCCCGACAGCTCTCCGGTGCGGCGGTATGCCTGGTCAAGGGCACGCCCGACGAACGCCATCTGATCGATTATTTTCACAGCAACAAGCTCGATCTGCGCTCGATCGCCATGAAGAATGAGGGGGAGATCGAGGCGGCGTTTTTCTTCGGCCGGTGCGACGCCTATATGACGGACGCACTCTCGCTGGCCCATGTGCGGATCGCCAAGGCACCCAATCCGGACGATCTCGCCATTCTGCCGGAGCGGATTTCCAAATCCGGGCTGGCGCCGGCCCTGCGCAATACCGACAAGGGCTTCTACAATCTCACCCGCTGGGTCATCTATACGCTGATCGAGGCGGAAGAACGCGGCGTCACGGCCCGCAATGTCGGCGATATGGCAAAGTCCGACGATCCGGGCATCAAACATCTCTTTTCGACCGAGCCCGACACCGAAAAGGCACTGCCGGCGGACGACAAACGCGCCGTCAATTTGATCCGCGCGGTCGGCAATTACGGCGAAATCTTCGCCCGCAATGTCGGCGAGCAAAGCCCGCTGCGCCTCGCCCGCGGCCAGAACGCGCTCTATCTCAACACGCTCGGTGGCCAGATGCTGTCACCGCAGGCGCAGAACAGCGATTAATCAGGGCGCCCCCGGCGGCAGCGAGGCCAGATTGTCGCGCGCCAGTTCGGCGACGGTGCGCCCGGCATAGTGCGGATCGGTCACGCGCACCGGTTTGATCTGCTCGCCGGTGTCGGCGGCATGGCGATAGGCCGCGCGAGCCAGATCGATCTTGCCCAGATTCTGGTAGGCGACGCCGAGATTGAGCAGCACATAGGGATCGTCCGGTTCCAGCCGCGCCGCTTCGCCGAGAGCACGCTCGGCCGCGGCAAAATCACCGGCCCTGATCGCCTCGACGCCCTGGCGATAGGCGAGCTTCGCCGCCTCGACCGGATCAGGCGAGGCATCGCCGCAACCACTCAGCAGCAGCAGCGCGATGGTCAGGAAGGCGGTGCGCATCGGGTCGGCCCTCACGGATAAAGCCAGGTACGCAGCCAGCGCTGGTCCGATCCGGCCGAGAAGACCAGCCGGTCATGCAGGCGAAACGGCCGGTCGCACCAGAATTCGAAGCGTTGCGGCACCAGCCGGAAGCCCGACCAGTGCGGCGGGCACGGCACATCTTCGCCGGGAAACCGCGCCTCAGCGGCGGCGATTCGCTCAAGCAGCGTGGCGCGCGCGTCCAGCGGACGGGATTGATCGGACGCCCAGGCGCCGATTCGGCTGTCGCGCGGCCGGCTACGGAAATAGGCATCGGCCTCGGCCGCCGCCACGGGCGCCACCGTACCGTCGATGCGAATCTGCCGGCGCAACGATTTCCAATGAAAGCAAAGCGCTGCGTGCGGATTGCTCGCGAGTTCGTGACCTTTACGGCTGTCGAGATTCGTATAGAATACGCAACCCTGACGGTCGATCGCCTTCAGCAGGACGATCCGCACGGACGGAACGCCCGTCGCCGTCGCCGTGGCCAAGGCCATGGCGTTGGCATCATTCGGTTCAGTGATCGTCGCTTCGTCGAGCCAGAGCGTAAACAGCTCGAAGGGGTCCGTCGCTTGGTCCATCTCCATCAGGCCATGCTCCTATCCGACCCGGCCGCGCCGCCGCGCGCCGAGTGTGAAAAGCCGGGACCAAAGGTCGCAAGGGGTTTACCGAATCTCAACCTGCGGGCACCATGGTCCTGACAATGCAAGATCCTTACGCCATTCTCGATATCAGCCGCAAGGCAACGCGGGACGAAATCAAGCGGGCCTATCGCAGGCTCGCGAAGGAATTTCACCCCGATCTGCATCCCAATAACCCGTCCAGCCTGCGCCGCTTCAAGGATATCAGTGCCGCCTATGACCTGTTGTCGGACGACGCCAAGCGTCGGCGCTATGATCGCGATCTGGCCACGGCGTCGGCCGCCGCCGATCGCGCGCCGCGGCCGCCGCCCGATGACGGTTTCGAAGCCGGGCTCGACAGCTTCTTCAACGCGCGCAGCTGGGGTTATCGGCCCGACGGATCGCCGGCCGGGCCGCAGCGACGCGGCGCGGACCTGTTCCAGACCCTGAAAATCACCTTCACCGAGGCTGCACTGGGCACGCACAAGCGGATCGTGGTCAAGGATTCGCGGGCCTTGGACGTGGCCGTTCCGCCCTTGACCGAGGACGGTCAGACCTTGCGGCTCAAGGGTCAGGGGGATTCCGGCGTCAATGGCGGGTCTGCCGGCGATGTGCTGGTCGGAATCGCGGTCGAAAGCCACCCGGTCTTCACCCGCCACGAACTCGACATCCATATGGCCCTGCCGGTGACGATTCCCGAAGCGGTGCTGGGCGGGCCGGTCACCGTGCCGACCGTGCACGGGCTGGTCCAACTGAAGATCCCCCGCGGGTCCAATACCGATACGCGATTGCGCCTCAAGGGCAAGGGCGTGACCGGGCCGGACGGGCAGCAGGGCGACCAGTATGTCGTGCTCAAAGTCGTGCTGCCCGACCCGCGCGACCCGGATTTTCTGCGGCTGGTCGAAACCTGGTCGAAGCGTTTTCAATACCGCGTCCGGCCGGCATCCAGCTAAAGCGGAACGCTCTTCGTCTCGTCCGGCGGCAACGTCAGAAATTGCGCGATCGGCGCCGACAGCGCCTCGTCCTCGGCTTCACGGACCAGGGACAGGCGCTCGTCGAGCACGGCGCGCCGGCCGGCGCGACGGTGCCGCGGCAGGCGGTTTCGTTCCAGGATCGTCTCCAACTCGCGCAGTGGCACGTCGCTCAGATCGCGCGCCAGAACATAGCCGCCATCGAGCGTGGCGGCGACGAACCCGGTGGTACAGAGCACGCCCAGGCAATCCCCGACGATCCCGGTCGAGGCGCGCGCCTGCCGCGCCAGCGAGCGCAGCCGCGCCGTGCCGCCGCGCCGAACCTGGGCCGCCAGCGTTTCGAGCAACCGCAGCGCCAGTTCCAGATCGGTGATCTCCAAAAAATCGCCCAGCGCCTCGTCGATGCCCCAGAGCGGCAGGGCGGCGGCGATCTCGGCCCCGAACAGCACCACGGCCCAGGACAGGTACATCCACAACAGGAAAATCGGGATGACCGCGAGCGCGCCATAGATCGGCTCGTAGGAGTTGTAATGATCGATGAACAGGGTGAAGCCGATCCGGCAGATCTCAAGCAACAAAGCGGCGATCACGCCGCCCAGCAGCCCGTCGCGCCAGCGCACTGGGCAGTGCGGGATGAGGCAGTAGAACAGCGTCAGCCCCAGGCTTTGCAGCACGATCGGCAGCGCCCAGGCGGCCAGCGCCGGCAATTCACCAAGAAACGGCAGCGCGCCCTCGCTCATGCCGAAATCGGCGGCCGTGACATGCACGTTGGTCGAGATCGACAGCGCCGCCCCGAAGATCAGCGGCCCCAGAGTTAGCAAAGTCCAGTAGATCGTAACGCGCGCGACCCAGTGGCGCGGCGCCTGAACCCGCCAGATCGCGTCGAGCCGCACCTCGATCGTCGCCAGCAGCATGATCGCGGTGATGGCGAGCAAGACCACGCCCAGCGCCGTGGTCTTGCCGGCGCTGGCGGCGAAATTGGTGATATAGCCTTCGACCGTGCCGCCGATGCGGGGCACGAAGGCATCGAACACGAAGGACAGCGCCTCGCCGCGTAGCTTGTCGAAAATCGGAAAGGCCGAGAACAAAGCGAGGCTGATTGCCAGCAGCGGCACCAGCGACACCAGCGTCGTATAGCTCAGCGCCCCGGCCGCTGCGAGGCAGCCATCATCGTTGCAGCGGCGCAGCACATAGACCACGAAGCGGCCGAAGCGGCTCAGCTTGTACCGCGTAAAAATCGCGGAGCGGTAAGCGGCGCTGGTCTCGGTCATCGGCGGCGGCATCCTCGGTTTTGCGATCCGGCCCGGCCCGCGCGCCCATCCGCCGGCCGATCTGCGATCACCAAGCCGCTATAATACATCGGGCCGCCCGATCGGTTCCGCTTTTGTGACGCTCAGAACGCCAGCCGATTCACCCCGCCGCCCAATCCTCGGTCACCAGCCCCGGCACGCGCGCGAATTCTCCGGTATTGGCGGTCACCAGCACCGCGCTTCGGCGGCGGGCCTGGCCGGCGATCAGCAAATCATAGGGACCGATCGGCGTGCCGGCGCGTTCGAGGATGGCGCGGATGTCGCCGGCTTCCTCGGCATCGCCCGGCCCGAAAGGCCAAGGCGTCAAATCCAGCGTCAGGAAAGCGGCGAGCAACGCGGCATTGGCGTCCGGCCGGGCGCTCTTTTTGATCCCATACCACAGCTCGTAAAGCACGATCGCCGGTATGCCGATCTCGATGCCGTAGATCAGGGCCACTTCCAGCCGCCGACGCACCGCCGGCCGACGCTGGTTGATGGCCGCGATCACAATGTTGGTGTCGAGACAGATCATTCGTCGAACGACACATCATCGACCGGTGGCATCGGCGGTTGCGCCGGCCGTCCCTCGGGCAGGAAATCCGCGCCCCGCAGGCGATCGAGCGTCGCCAAAACCGCCTTGATCGCCGCGCTGTCCCGCCCCATCGGCTCCAGCAGCACACCGTTGCCGACGCGACGGACGCGGACTTCGGTGCCCGACATGCGGAATTCCTTGGGCAGGCGTACCGCCTGGCTGCGGCCATGCATGAACAGCTTCGCCGTCCCGGTCTCCGTCATGATGACCCTCTCCCTCATCGCCGATCCGAAAGATAGATACCATTGATATCTACCACATCGCTGCAACGACGGCAACGTCGCGGCAGGATCGTCATCGAAGGATTGTCATCGACGCGATCTTCCCGTATGCCCTGGCGTTGAGAAAATCATACCCCCGTCATCTACCGGCAGCCACGGCGAACCGCGGCTGCGTTGCTGAAGTGGAAGGAAAAGCCGAATGTTTTCGCATATTATGATTGGAACCAACGACTTGGAAAAAGCCAAGGCGTTCTATGACCAGGTGCTCGGCGCGCTGGGTGCCGGCCCGGCGATGGTCGACGGCAACCGCATTTTCTATATGACGCCAACCGGCATCTTTTCGGTCTCGAAGCCGATCAATGGCGAGCCGGCAACCGCCGCCAATGGCGGGACCGTCGGTTTCGCCTGTAGCTCGCCGCAACAAGCCGACGCGTGGCATGCGGCCGGCGTCGCCCATGGCGGGACTGCCTGCGAGGATCCGCCGGGTGTGCGCGAAGGCGGCCTGGGGAAACTCTATCTGGCCTATCTGCGGGACCCGGATGGCAACAAACTCTGCGCCTTGCACCGGATGGGCTGACGCGATCGCGCTCGGCGGACTGGCGGCGTTGCCGCCGCCGCCGTCGAGCGCGCCTCACCCCAAACGCTGAATTACCTCACAGCGTCTGGTGCGAACCGTCACATAGCGGCCCCTTTTTGCTGTGCTTGCAGCCGCAGAGATAGGCGGTGCCGCTCTCGGCCGGGGTGTAGGCGGTCGGAACGAACTCGGAGCCCTTGTGGGCGCCGTCACAGAAGGGCTGATTGGCGCTTTGGCCGCAGGAGCACCAATAGACCGTCTTGCCGCCTTCAAGGGCGACCGGCATCGGGGCTTTCTGCGCAATTTTCGGTTCCATGGATGCTCCGTTCCAATAAAGGATTGCTATTGCGCCGCGACGATAACCCGTTGTGCCGCCAGACGATAATCACCAAATTGCGATCTGTCTGTTCGAAAAACCGGAACAATATACCCCGGTTCGACGCCATAACCGGGCTCGGGCAATCGGCCCGTCACGGCGCCGCGCGCACCGGCACCTCGACGTCACACACCGAGAAATCGGCCCCCTTGGCCGCGCGCGTCCTGGCGATCTCGGCGGCAAATTCCGCCGAAATCTCGTCCAGCAATTCGTAGCGCGGGCGTTCGGTCTCGGGGATGTCGGCGAGGAGACGGACCCGCTCCATGCGATCGGGCATCGGCGGCGGCTCACCCACGGCAATGGCGCGGACCAGATCGAGCCCGACCACCACCCCGGCCGATCACCGTATAGTCATGGTCGAGGCGACGCGCCGGATCGCGCATGAAGAAGATCTCGCTGTTGGCGCTGCCCGGTGCGGCCTGCCGCCCCATGCCGACCACGCCGGCACAATAGGCGCCCCAGGCGCGGACGAGCCCGTCCGGGTGGCGCGCGGCGGCCGAAGCGGCCTCACCGACGATCGGCAAGGCACCGACGAAGCCGGTGATCCCGTCGCTGCCCGACGTCACCGGCGCGTAGCCGTCGGGCTTGAGCCGGAAGGTGAATTCCGGCGCCAGGTCGGGATGGCTCGACGTCCCGCCATCCTGATTGTTCGGATTGCCGGTCTGAGCGACGAAATGGTCGATGACCCGGTGAAACAGCAGCCGGTCATAGACATGCTCGCGCGCCAGCAACGTCACCCGCTCGACCGCGCGCGGCGCCAGATCCGGCCGCAACTCGATGATGATCCGACCCTTCGTCGTCTCGACCACCAGAGTGGCGACGGGATCGAGCGGGTGCCAGGGGGCCGCATCGGCGCGCGCCATCAGGACGCAGACCGCCAGTGCGGTCACCAGCAGGCCGGTGCGGCGCATTGCGGTCAGGCTCCAGCAAGGGCGGCGGCACGGCGATCAGGGTTCGCCGGCCACGGATCGGCCCAAGCCGGAAGACCAGTCAGACGGTCCAGCCAGCGCACGATATTCGGAAAATCCTCGAACGGCATCTCTGCCTCGCGCCAATAGGTCACCATCGAGGCCAGTTGAAAGTCGGCGATGGTCAGCCGCCCGCACGCGACCCAGGTCCGGCCGTCAAGATGGGCATCCAAGACCGTGCCGTAACGCAAAAGCTCGGGCACGCGCGCCGGCAGTGCGGCGAGGTCCGGCTCGGCGAACCGGAAGGTCGTCTTGACGATATGCTCGAAGTAGAATGGTGCCACGGCCGGCGACCAGTGGCAGTCGTTCCACGACAGCCAGCGCAGGATTTCGATCTGTTCGGCGGGGTTGTGCGCCGGCCACATGTCCGAGCCGGCCTTGATGCACAGATGCGCCATGATCGCCGACGACTCCCACAGCACGAAATCGCCATCGACCAGAACGGGCGCCTTGCGGTTCGGGTTGAGCGCGGCATAGGCCGGGGTCTTCAGGCCCCCCGCCATCAGATCGATCTCGATCATCTCAGCCGCGATGCCGAGATGCTTGACCAGCGCCAGCACGCGCAGCGGCGCCTGGGCCTTGATCCAATAAATCTTCATGCCATCCTCCGACCGGGCTTTGAGTCCCAAAACCGCCGATGGCGTTGCGACCGAATCGTCTGGCCGCGTGGTACCGGGACGTGATTGGGCTGCACCCCATCGTATCATGCTGCGATAATTCCACCACCAGGGCGGCGCGCCGGGGGGCGTCGGATCGGCCCGCAAAGATGCGCGACCATGTTGCGTCTATGCTTGAATCTTGCGCATAGCAGCGACTATCTTGCGCGTAGAGTCTATACGCAAGAAAGGCGGCCTTGGTGAACCAGATCTTCGATGACGCGCTGACCGCCATCGAAACTATCGTGCGCCACGAGCCCGCCGGCGTGTCGGCGCTGGAGATTCAGCGCGCCTTGGCAACCCCGGTGCCCTTGCGCACCCTGCAATATCGCCTCAAGCATCTGGTCGCCCAAAATCGCCTCGTCATGGAGGGTGCAGGACGGTGGGCGCGATATCGGATCCAAGATGCGGCCATCGGCCGGGCAGCGCCGGAAACTGCCGAGCAAGCCGTCATTCCGCTGTCCGAAGCCGGGGCATCGATCCGCCGCTATGTCCGCCAGCCGCTGGAAGCCCGCAAGCCGGTCGGATATGACCGCAAATTCCTCGACAATTATCGGCCGAACTTTTCCGGCTATCTGACCGAGCCGGAGCGCGCGCATCTGGCGTCAGTCGGCCGCCTCCAGATCGCCGAACAGCCGGCCGGCACCTATGCCAAGCAGATCCTCAACCGGCTGCTGATCGATCTCGCCTGGAATTCCAGCCGACTTGAAGGCAACACCTATTCGCTGCTCGACACCAAGCGCCTCATCGATCTGGGCGAGGAAGCCGAAGGCCGCGCACATCTGGAAGCCCAGATGATCTTGAACCACAAGGATGCGATCGAATTCCTGGTCGGTGCGGCCGACGAAATCGGCTTCAACCGCTACACCATGCTCAATCTCCATGCGCTGCTTGCCAACAATTTGCTCGCCGATCCCGGCGCGGCCGGGAGGTTGCGTTACATCGCCGTCGGGATCGAACGCTCCGCCTTCCATCCGCTGGAGGCCCCGCAACTGATCGAGGAAAACCTCGACCAGATCCTGGCAACCGCCGCCGCGATCACCGATCCCTTCGAACAATCGTTCTTCGTGATGGTGCAATTGCCCTACCTGCAACCGTTCGATGATGTGAACAAGCGCGTCTCGCGCCTCGCCGCGAACATCCCGCTGATCCGGGCCAATCTATCGCCCCTGTCGTTCACCGACATGCCCCGGCAGGCCTATACCGAAGCCGTGCTCGGCGTCTATGAACTGACCCGAATCGATCTGCTGAAAGACGTCTTCATCTGGGCCTATGAACGCTCGGCCGCGCGCTATGCCGCCGTGCGCCAATCGCTGGGCGAACCCGATCCCTTCCGGTTTCGCTATCGCGAACAATGCCGCGCGCTCATCGGCGACCTCGTCCGCACACGCGTCTCGCGCAATGACGCCGCAGCCCGCATCGCCGCTTGGTCGGCAAAGGAAATCGGCCCCGACGACCGCCAGCGCTTCGCAGAACTTGCCGAAACCGAACTGACGAGCCTGCATGAGGGCAATTTCGCCCGCTATCGAATCCGCCCCTCGGAATTCGCGGCGTGGCGGCTGGTGTGGCGGGAGAGGTGATCGATCCGCCTTGGCTTGGGCGTGGCGATGGCGATGGCGATGGCGTTTGGCGAACCGGAGCGTGACGCCTTTGTCCACGCCATCGAAACCACCGGCAAGGCGTTGATCCGCACGGTATCGGTGGGTCGAAGCCCCCATGGCCTTCGAACTGGTCACACCGGGTGTGGCGGAAATGGACGCGGCCTATGCGACCTTCATCGTCTTCGGCAAGGGCAGCGGGCATCCGGCGGGCCTGAATTTCGGCGATCTGTTCAGCTATGCTCTGGCCAAGGTGCGGAACCTGCCGCTGCTCTATAAGGGCAATGACTTCGCCCAGACCGATGTGCGTAACGCTCTTGCCTCATGATCTCGTCGGTCGATGCCGATCACGCGCGGCAACATCGCCGAACCGCTACTCCATCACCACCACGACCTTGCCCAGCGCCTCGCGGTTGGCCAGTCGGGCGATCGCCTCGCCGCCGCGGGCCAGCGGGAAGCGTTCGGAGATTTGCGGCTTGATCGCGCCCTTGGCGTAGAGCGCCAGCAATTCTTCGTTATTGACGCGGTTGGCTTCCGGGTTGCGCTGGGCGAAGCCGCCCCAGAACACGCCGATGATCTGGCAGGATTTCAGCAGCGGCAGATTGAGCGGGATCTTGGGGATACCGGCCGGAAAGCCCACGACCAGGAAGCGCCCTTCCCAGGCGATTGCGCGTAACGCCGCCTCGGCATAGTCGCCGCCGACCGCGTCATAGACGACATCGGCGCCGTTCGGGCCGCACGCCTGCTTGAAGAGTTCGGCCAGCGCCTTCGCACCGGGCTTGTCGAACGGCCCGCGCGGATAGATGACACCGTCATCGGCGCCATGTGCCTTGGCGAATTCGAGCTTTTCGGCCGAGGACACGGCGGCGATCACCCTTGCCCCCGCCGCCTTGCCCAGTTCGATCGCGGCCAGCCCGACGCCGCCGGCCGCGCCCAGCACCAGCAGCGTCTCGCCCGGCCGCAACTGCGCGCGGTCCTTGAGCGCGTGATGCGAGGTGCCATAGGTCAGGATGAAGGCAGCCGCCTCGTCGAACGGCATGGCATCCGGCATGGCAATGCAACGTGTTGCCGCCACCGCGAGTTGCTCGGACATGCCGCCCGAGCCGGTCATGCCGAAGACGCGGTCGCCGCGCTTGAATTGCGTCACGCCCGCGCCGATTGCGGTCACGATGCCGGCGACCTCGCTGCCCGGCGCGAAGGGGCGGGGCGGCTTGAACTGGTAGAGATCCTGGATGATCAGCACATCGGGGAAATTGACGCCACACGCCTTGACGTGCAGAACGACCTCGCCCGGCCCCGGCTGCGGCGCCGGCATTTCCGCCA
>JAXDMU010000129.1:0-11964 GCA_034665905.1 Aliidongia sp.
CAACCTAGGTTTAGTGGAAAGACTTCTTCCTTTGGGGGTTTGCTCTAAGGAAACGGTTTGGAGCAATGCGAGAGGGGAAATCGTCCACAAAGAACCTACCGGCCACTTTGCAGGCGAACGATGGCCACAACTTTCGATAAGTCGTAGTGTGTTGCAGCAGACGCTGCTGCGTGCCGTGATTGATCGATCCGGTGCGGAGCGGGTGCTTACTGGGTGGAAATGCGTCGATGTGTCGAATGGAGCGGATCGGGCCTATGCCGATTTTGTCGAGACACGTTCGCAGCGTCCGCTGCCGCGGCAAGAGGGGGCAGTTGTCGTGGGCTGCGACGGACAGCATTCTGCCGTCCGCCAAAGACTTTTTCCGGGTGATCGGGGGGCGAGGCGGTCGGGTATCGATATGTGGCGCGGCACATCGAACGTGCCCGCCATCCTCACCGGTGAGAGCATCATCCGAATTGGTCTTCCCGAGGAGGGCAAGCTGGTCGCCTATCCGATTTCACGCGACGAAAATGGACTACAGACCATCAACTGGGTGGCCGAAATTTCCGACCACAATGCGGTGAGTGGCGCTACCGATCCTGCGGCGGCATTTTCTAGCTGGAATTTTGGATGGATCGACGTTCCCGGGCTGCTGCGAAAGGCGGAGCGGCCCGTCTTCTCTCGGCTGTGCGATACCGATCCGCTACCATTCTGGAGCCAAGGTCATATAACTCTGCTGGGTGATGCCGCACATTCGATGCTCCCCTTCGGATCGAACGGGGCGGGGCAGGCGATGCTCGACGCCGCAGCACTTGCGCGCTGTCTCGCGCAGGAAACCGACCCGGTCACTGCACTTCTCGATTATGAGCGGATTCGTCTGCCGAACACCGTGGCACTACAAGCGGCGGAACGGGAAGGGGGAGTCGATCGCGCCTTGCGGAGCTTTCAGAATTGGAGCTGGAATGACTATTGCGGCGATTCAACAGTCGATCGCATCAATAATACATTCGGCGCGCTGTTAAAATCGTATCGAGGCGTGGGCGGAAAAATACTTATGTCGTAGCGAACGACCCCACGTCGTTCCCGAAAAGGTTCGGGCATGGGGATGATCCCGCACTTGATGCCGCGGTGGGTTCGGCCGCCTAGGACATTCGAGGCGGGGGAACATGGTCGGGGCTGAATTTCTCGAGGATATACAGTCGTGAATTGTCATCGCAAGTGATGACATACTCCTTGTAGACGCAGGTTCGACGATTGCCGTCGCCGGGCCACTCCGTGGTTCCGGCCGACAGAATCTCTCGATGTTGCTTGGTCTGCCTGTCCCGTAGTTTCTTGCCCAGGGGAACAGGGTCGGTTGGCGAGCCGGACCAGCCGCCCGGCTGATTGGCGAACACCACAATGTTGATGCTGACCACCGTGCCATCGACCGTCACCAGAGACGATCGACGCTCGACCACGGTCGCATCGGGTGCCAGACCAAGGGCGGCTACGGCATTTGGCGCTACATCGTTTGCCGACACAGTGTCTTGGTTAGTAACATGAACGCTCAAGCGACAGTGGAGGAGCGCTTCGAGGAGAATTGTCGTCGAGCCATCGCTGGACAGCAGCATGCGGGCGACTTCTGGGATGCCGGGTAGGGGTCTCATCAAGGTTCTCCGGTTTCGGTTTGTGAATAGGAGGGTCCCTGTAGGCTAGAAAGCCACCTCTCGAATACGCGTCAACTAATGGCGTATCCTCCCAACAGTGCCACGAATTATATAGAAAGTAAATAGAGAATTAATTTATCGTATTTCTAATAAATATAATCATGTCGTCGGGCCGTGGTATTCAGCCTGCGCGCGGGTTGGGCCAGGGAGCGATCACGCAGACCGGTTCGCAGGTCACCGGAAAATTGACCGAACGGGCGATGAAGCATTTCTCATGTGCGCGCATGTGTAGCGCTGTGGCCAGAGCCAAATCCGCCCCTTCCGCCAAAACCACGCTTGGCTTCAGCCGGGCCGCGACGAAATGTCCGCCACCATCCGAGCTCTCGGTCATGACACCTTCGGCGGCGTCGCGATATTGGAGGACACGGATGTCGGCGGCGGCGGCGAGGTGCAGGTACCATAGCATGTGGCACTGCGAGAGCGAGGCCACGAGCAGTTCTTCCGGGTTCCAGCGCGTCCGGTCACCGCGAAAGGCCGGGTCGGAGGAGCCTTCAATCGCGGTCTTGCCTGGTGCCGTCGTCACATGGTCGCGATCATAACTTCCATAGGCCGAGGTTCCGGTGCCTCGATTGCCGATCCACTCGACGTCGACGATATAGCGATGGTCGCGTGCCATGAGGGCCTCCCGGCGTCAGGCCGCCAGCATAGGGGTATCCTTCGCCCAAGTGAAGACGAAGATGGTTCCCCGACGCGGCGGCGCGCTTTCCACGGTAATCGTTCCGCCATGGCGTTCGACCGCCTTCTTGACGATGGCCAAGCCCATCCCGCTCGCTTCCAGCGTATCGCGGGATTTGAGCGTTTGAAATATTTTGAAAATGCGTTCGTGAAACTTCGGGTCGATGCCCGGCCCGTCATCCTCGATCTGGAATTCGATCAGATCGCCCAGGTCACGGACGCTGACGGTCACAGTGCCCTCGGTCTGATCGTGATGCTTCAGGCCGTTACCGATCAGGTTACGGAGCACCTGCTCGAGCGGCGCCCTTTTGCTAAGAATAACCGGCGCTTCACCCCGATACGCCACGGTGAATCCCTTCGGCGGCGCGATATAGTCGGCGATATCGGCAATAAGATCGGCCGTATCGATTTCTTCCACCGCGTAGATCAATCGTCCGACCCGTGAATATTGCAGAAGGCTGTCCACCAGCATATCCAGCCGCTCCACCCGGGTATGAAGGAGAGCAAGGTTGGCGATGGTGTCGCCTTCGACCTTGCCCTTCACATCCTCGCTGATCCAGTCCGTCAGGTTTCGGATACCCCGGAGCGGCGCCTTGAGGTCGTGAGAGGCGATATAGGCGAAATTGTCCAGATCCTCGTTGCTGCGTGCGAGTTCTATCAAGGACTCAGACAATCGTGTTTGTGCCGCACCGCGTTCTTCTACTTCGATCAAGAGATGCCGGTTGGCCTGTGCGAGATCGGCCTCGACCCGCTCGCGCGCTTGATTGGCCGCAAGCAGATGATCGGCCGTGTCGTTGAAGGCTTCTACGACTCTGCCGATTTCGTCACTCGATCGAATGTCGAGGCGCCGATCCAGCCTCCCATCGGCCAGCGCTGCGATCCCGACCAGAAGATCGCGCAAGGGGCCGTCAACCTGTGACACGGTTCTGGTGGCGGCGGCCACGGTCAAGAAGATTATCAGAGCGCCGCCGCCCAGGACGACGGCAAGAGTATTCGAATTTTCTCGTTCTGCGGTCGCCTGCCGCGTCGCCAGCTGACCCACCTCGCGATCGGCGATCTCCTGGCCCAATTGCCGGAACTCTTCGGTGTCACGCCGGCCGCGTCCCTCGTTAACGACGGCCAATGCGTCTTCCCACTTTCCCTCGTGCGCCGATTCGATGGTCCTGCCGACTACCTCGAGTTTGTCGTCGAAGATCGCCGCCAGACGCTGAATTTGGGGCCTTTCCGCCTCGTCGGCCATGACTTCCTTGAGCCGAGCCAATTGGTTGCGATAGCCGGCCACGGCTCGGCTGTACGGCGTCAGGAATTCCTCTTGCCGGGTGAGCAGGTATCCGCGCTGACCGGTTTCGACGTCCATCAGGAGGGTGGTAAAACTCCCTAACGCCTTCAGGACGGCCTGGGTGTGATCCACCGCGTGATCGGCGTCCTTGCCTCGTTCCAATTCCAGGACCAGAAGCAGACCGAGCACGACGACCGTGGCGCAGGTCAACCCCGCGAGTTGCCAGATTCGTGCGCGAATCGATGTGCCCGGCAAATGTTTTCGCTGCTTCATGCGGATACGCGCTCGGGCACGTCACGTTCGTCCACGACCACGCCGCTTCCCTCCACGACCAGGCCGCATCCCGATTTCTTCGCCCGATACATGGCGGCATCGGCGGTGCGGATCAGATCCGGTGCGGTCATGTTGTCGTCAGAAAAGATCGCAAGGCCGATGCTCACGCTGACGGTCAAATCACGATCGCCGAACGGAATCGGTGCCATGATCGCGCCAATGATGCGGGCTGCCACCGCTTTCCCGTCCGAACCGGCATCGAGAATCGCGGCAAACTCGTCGCCGCCCAAACGGAAATAGGCATCCGAGGCGCGCGCGATGCCGCGCAGTCGCTGGCCGACGGCCGCCAAAATGGCGTCGCCCGCCTCGTGGCCGAATCGGTCGTTGGCGGCTTTGAATTCGTCGAGGTCCATGATCGCCAGGACGAAGAAATTCCGTCTCCGTTTTGAAATACCGATCGCGCGAACCAATTCCAGATTAAAAAGATTGCGGTTGCCAAGGCCGGTCAGCGGATCATAAAGCGCCAAACGCTCCAGCTTGGTTTGCGCTTCGGCAATTTGTCTTTGAAGCGTATGTTTCTCGATGGCATTGGAGATGACGCGGAACAGGGCATCCGGTCCCATTTGTGTCTTGGGCAGGTAATCATAGGCCCCGCGCTTCATCGCCTCGACGGCGACAAACTCGTTTCCGACGCCTGTCAGCATGACGATCGGGGCTTGGACGTTCAGGCTTTCGCACAATTCTACAACGAGATCGAGCCCGTTGATATCGGGCAGATGATAATCCACCAGAATGCAATCGAACGTTCTCGCCTGCGCCAGTGCAAGGCCGGCGCGGCCTTCGCTGGCTTCCTGCAATTCGTAGTCCGGGCGGAGCGAACTGAGGGCGCGAGCGATAGATTTTCGATCGACCTCGTCATCATCGATAACCAGGAGTGTTCTCGTGGGCATTCTATTGCTCCGGAAATACGATCACCCGCCAATAATGTTCGAGCATCATTACCGGGTCGAGGAAGGTCCGGCCCGGATTGTGCTTCAGCACATAGCCCGCGACATTTTGGTCGTAAGCCCGGAAACGGTCCTCGTCGGCGGCCGAGGTCGTCATGACGAAGACAATGGATCGGTGTAAATCCGGATCCTGGCGTAGCTCCTTGAGAAATTCCAGCCCATTCATTCTCGGCAGGTTCAAATCGAGTAGAATAAGGTAGGGGCGGGGGATCAGTTCCCGGCCGTTTTCGCCGCGTAATATCTCCAGAGCCTCAATCCCGTCCTTCGCATGAAACAGGGGATTTGCTACCTTTAGATCCCGTAGGGCGCGCTTTACCGCCATGACATCTACTTCATCATCCTCGACGAGCAGAATACTGACATCCGGCATCATTTTCTCCTAATTGCGGCCCCAAGATGGTGTCAAAGGCAACCGAATGGACGTTCAGGTTGTTAATAAGCCATAATCTGCGGCTTACAATCAATAAAATAAATCGCCCAAAGCGGGTAAAATGGTTTGTCGTCGATCATACCTCCGTTCAGTTCGCGCTGCCTCGCGTCGGCGCGGCGGCTTCGCCCGCTTTGTGCTCGACGGTGCCGAGAGCGTCGGCCAGGCGCGTTTTGGCGCTGCCCGGCCGCAGTGGTCGCGGCTGGCCGGTGGCCGGTGCCCAGCCGGTCAGGGTGATGATTTGAAAGCTGGCCGGGATGCGGCCGGCTTCGTTGCCGAAGCGGTCGCGATAGAGCGCGGCAGCGCGCAGCAGCACGGCGCGCCGGGTAAAACTGCGTGCGCGGTGTCGCAGCGCGTTGGTCTCGCCCAGCGCGCGCAGCTCGCGCATCAGGGCGAAGGCGTCGGGATAGGTGACGGTCAGCACTTCGCTGTCGACCACTGGCAACGCGAAGCCGGCACGCTGGAGCAGTGCTCCGGCTTCGCGCGGATCGGCGAAGGGCGAGACGCGCGGGGCGGCGCCGGATGCGATCTCGATCTCGGCCAGCGTCAACGCCTCGCGCAACTGCCACAGCGTCTCACCGCCGAAAAGGGTGGCCAGCAGCAGCCCGTCGGGCCGCAACACGCGGCAGATCTGCCACAAGGCACCGGGCAAATCGTTGGTCCAGTGCAGGCCGAGCGTGCTGACCACCAGATCGAAACTGCCGGCGGCGAAGGGCAAGGCCTCTTCGTCGCCGATCACGCCGCCGGGCAAGTTGCGGGCGAAGCGCGCCGCCGGATCGAGCGTCACCAGATGCGGCGTCCGCCCGGCCTCGGCCATGAGCGGGGCCAGGCCGCCATCGCCGCCGCCGAGATCAAGCGCCCGGTCGAAGCGCGGTTTGATGTCGTTCAGCCGATCGACCAGCCGCGCCTGGATTTCGTCACGCAGAAACCTGTCGGAGCGTGGCATGAGGGCGGCGCGCTCGCGGTGCGCGCGCACGGCGGCGCGGTCGAAGACGAGGATTTCATCGGTCATGGCGCATCATGGCGTTCCCGTTGCGGCAGAACCAGACGAAAAAGGGCTGGCCGGTACGGTCCCGCAATCCGACGTCGATGACGCACTGCGGGATGTTTCCCGCCAGCCTGAATCAGGCCGAGGCCGTTCCCGTCCCCCCGATCTGCAAACCCTTCAGATCGGCCGTCTCCAGCACCTCGCAGGCCGCGCGGTAGCCCGCTTCGATGGCGCGATCGAAGCCGTGCCAGTCGAGCAGGGGCACGTCGGCGATCGGCGGTTCGATCAGCAGGCTCAGATGCACCTGGGCCAAGGCGGTCTGCAAGGTCGAACTGACCGTGCCGACCCGGCTCAGCACGCTGACGATGCCGGGGAGCGGCCCCGGATCGGGCCGGAGGAAACCCATGAGCCCGCGCCGGTTGAGCGGCACCTCGCTGCCCGGCATCAGCGCCACGCTGCCGCCGACATCGACGCCGACGATCGGGCCGCTGCCCAATCCCGCCATGATATCGACCGGGAAATTATTGACGACGCCGCCATCGACCAGCACCTCGTTGTCGTCGAGCACCGGCGGCAGCACGCCGGGAATCGCGATGCTGGCCCGGAGCGCCCGCCACAATACGCCGTGGCGATGCACATGCACGCCGCCGCGGGTGAGGTTGGTCGAGACCGCGAAGAACGGGCGCCACAGGGCGGAAATGTCGGTCTCGTTGAAATGGCGCCGCAGCAGCCGGTTGACCGTCTCACCGCGAAACAGCGCGATCCAGGGCAGTGTATAGTCGTTGAGCGGGTTGGTCTCGACGAAGGCCTGATGAATACGCGTCCGCAATTCGCGATCGTCCCAGCCGGCAGCGACCCCGGCCGCGATGATTGCCCCCATACTGGTGCCGCCGATCCGGTCGATCGGCAGCCCGGCCTCGCGCCACGCCCGAATCGCGCCGATATGGGCGAAACCGCGCGCCGCGCCTCCGGACAGCACGAGCCCGACCGCACGCCCGGCCAGATGGCGAGCCAGCCGCGCCAGATCGCCCGGCGCATGCAGGCGCAGATGATGGATCGTGCCGAAGCGCTTTGCCCCTTCGGGCACGGTGCCGCAGCGCCCGCGCTCCATCGGTTCCACGATGACGAGATCGACCTGTCCCGCCTTGCCGTTGGCCGGCAGCGGGTCGGGCAGCGCGCTGCCGGGCGTGCCGATCAACAGGACGCGATCGGTCTGGCGCAGGCAGAACCGATACCAGGCATTGGTGCCGACATGGAGCGGTTCAGCTTGGTAAAGCACGACATTGTGCGATGATTCGAGTTCGTCGAACCATTCGACGGGCTGCCGATTCGACATCGGCTCGAAACGATAGACGGTGATGCCCTCGCGCTTGAGGGCGGCGATGATGCCGGCGGTCACAGCCTCGATCGGCACGCTGTTGTCGAGTGGCACCAGCGCCACCGCGGCGCGGCGCACCATTTTGGCGCGTTTGGTCGTCCGATGCAGTCGCTGCACCACCAGCCGGTTGATCCAGGCGAGGAATTTCGGTTCCTCCGCTATCAGCCGATCGAAGGCCGTTTTCGGCATCTGATAGAATTCGCAATGACGCAACGCCACCACCGTGGCGGAATGGGCTTCGGCGGTGATCATCGACATCTCGCCGACGGTCTCGCCCGCATGGATTTCCGCGACCAGCCGCTGCCCCTGATCGGCGGTCGCGACGAAGACACCCAGCACCCCGGTCGTCACCAGATAAAGCGAGTCGGCCGGATCGCCTTCCTGAAACAGAATCTGGCCGCCGGGCAAAGCGATCCAGGCCATTTCGTCAGCCAATGTCGCCAGACGCTCTGGACCGAGAAACTCCAGCGGAGGCAGTTCGGCCAGGGGCGGCGGTTTGAACGGCGCGGCTCCGCCACCGACCTCAGCCATCCGGGCGCTCTCCCAGCATTATCGTCCCGCGGACGACGTCAACCCTCACTCGGCCCAAAGTAGAGTAGCCAGATGCAAGGATTTATGCAAAGTCCGTTCCGCCTTCCGGCGCCACCATCGGGTCGGAGACCAGGCGATGGGGGTCAGAAGCGCGAGGAAATAAGGTTCTTACTAACCGCCATACCGCAGAGCGGTAAGGCGAGCAATGTGCTGCTGTTAACTAGAAAACCCTGAATCCGTTAACTCTCTGTTAATAATGTACCGTCGGATTGATGGTCTTGCCGGAGGCACGGTGATGTGACATGGCGGCTGTTGTATCGGATCGCGATTGCGGCCAAACTCCCGCCATCCGTTCCACCGCCCAGAGGCGATGACATGCTGCATCCACGACCCGCTTTTCCGAACCGGCGCACCCGCGAGCGCGGCTTTACCCTGCTTGAACTCATGGTCGTCGTGGCGATTCTGGGGCTGCTGATCGCCCTGGTCGCGCCGGCCGCCATGGGTCGGTTGAGCAAGGCAAAGCGTGATATCGCTGCGCAATCGATTGCGCGCACCGGCCCGATTCTGGAATTGTACAAGCTCGATATCGGCAGCTATCCCACGACCGATCAGGGATTGGACGCGTTGGTCGAAAAGCCGACCGAGGCCAGCAATTGGAGCGGCCCGTATATTCAGAATAAAAAGGTTCCGCTCGATCCGTGGGGTAAGCCGTTCGTCTATCGCAGCCCGTCGACGCGCGGCGATCATGAGTATGATCTCTGCACCTATGGCGCCCATGGCGCACCGGGCGGCACGGGCGACGATGCGACGATCTGCAACGATTAGAAAAAGCCAGGCGCCCGGCCGTCCCTCATCGGGGCGACGGCCGGCGCATCATTGCGCCGGGGCGAGGTCGGACAGCGCTGGTCGCAAGCGGGACGGCAAGGCATAGCTCGCTTCCCACCCCTCGGGCCGGGAGCGAAAGCTGACGCCGAGCGCGATCCAGAAATCCAGCGCGGACGGCTCGATATCGTGAATCTTCAGCTGGAAATCCGGCGCCGTGGCGGCCAGGGCCTGAATCAGGCGACGGCCGGTACCGCGATGCCGCCGCCCGCGGGCGATCTCCATCCGGCGCAACCCTTCGATCAGTTGCGACCCAGGCCGAACCGAGATTTCGATCCGCCCCAATTGTGCCGTTGTCCGGTCGGCGCCGGTTGCGAGCAGCCTTGCATCGAAGACGGCATAGAGGCCGGCCTCGGGCGCAATCCCGCCGACCAGCAGAAAATCCTCATTGGAAAATTCCCCGGCGCCATTTGCATGGAACGGCGAGATGGACTCCCCGATCATGCCGCCGATCCCAGGGCCGGGCGGGAACATCGTTGATAAACGTAAAGCGCCGACATTCTTACCCCCTGTTTTCGTTGCATTCTGCGGTGTGTGGTTTTCGATCGGATTTCAGATCGGATCGATTCCTGTAACAGTGCGTTTCGCCGGGGCTACTCGATTGCCAAAAACCCTTGCCGTCAGCCGGATTGCGGGTAAAGATCGGCGCGACATTCGACGGACAGGTGCACATGCGCGGACATCACGATATGGGCGGCGAACCCGCCGGGCCGGTCGAGCCGACCGAACACGAGTATGCGCCGTGGGAAAAGCGGGTCGATGCCATGCTGGTGCTGTTGGGCGCACCGGAACGCCACCTCATGCGAACGGACGAACTGCGCCGCAACGTCGAGGCGCTGGGGCCGGACGCTTATGACGGCATGAGCTATTACGAGCGCTGGATCGCCTCGATCGCGGCGACCATGGTGCAGCGCGGCGTGTTCACGACCGACGAGTTGGGCCGCAAACTGGCCGAGATCGAGGCGCGGACGCCATGAGTGGCGACGAGCAGCCGGCACTGTCGGCCAACTTCCGGCCGGGCGACCGGGTGAGGGTGCGGCGCGCCAATCCGCCGGGTCATGTGCGCACGCCGTTCTACAGCCGCGGGCAGGTGGGCCAGATCGAGCGGCTGTGCGGCACTTTCCCCAATCCCGAGGAACTGGCCTATAACCGCTCCGGCCTGCCGCGCCAGCCGCTCTATCGCGTGCGCTTCCGCCAGTGCCAGCTCTGGCCCGATTATGCCGGTGCGGCGGCCGACACGATCGAAATCGAGATCTATCAGCACTGGCTCGAACCCGACGAGGCACGGCAATGAGCGGCCATCACGACGATCATGATCACGACCACGCCCACCCGGCGGCCCCCGAGGAGGGGGCACCCCAGGGCTATTATCAGACCCTCGAAGTGGCGGTGCGCGAGCTGCTGATCGCCAAGGGCGTCATCACGCCGGACGCGCTGCGCCGGCAGATCGAAAAAATGGACGGCGCCCATGCCGGCCGCGGCGGGCAACTGGTCGCCCGCGCCTGGCTCGATCCGGCCTTCAAGGCGCGTGCCCTGGCCGATGGCAGTGCGGCCGCCCGCGAATTGGGGCTGGAGGTCGGTGCCCTGCGGCTCATCGTGCTCGAAAGCACGGCCAGCCTGCATCATCTGGTGGTCTGTACCCTATGCTCGTGCTATCCGCGACCGCTGCTCGGCCTGCCGCCGGATTGGTACAAGAGCCGCGAATATCGCTCGCGCGCGGTACGCGAGCCGCGCGCCGTGCTGGCCGAATTCGGCACGATCGTCCCGGATGATGTCGAGGTGCGGGTGCATGATTCGACCGCCGACATGCGCTACCTCGTGCTGCCGGTCCGCCCGGCCGGCACCGAAGGCTGGGACGCGGAAAGGCTGGCCCGGCTGGTCACGCGCGACAGCATGATCGGCGTGGCGCGGGCGGAGGCGGGGTAGGGGGCTGCTGTTAAGGAGGATGCGGCGATGAGCAACGCGAAGATCCAGCTTCGCCTGCCGGAAGACATGAAGGCCGCCGCGACGCGACAAGCTGCGATGTCGGGCATCAGCCTTAATCTGTTCATCGCGACAGCAATTGCCGCGCGCGTCGGTGCCCAAGCCGAGGCCGAGCGGTATTTCGCCGCGCGGGGCGCGCGGACAACGCCGGCCCGCGCGAAGGCGCTGCTGATCCGGCTTGGAACGCCGGGGGCGGTGCGGGATCTGGACCGGGTTGACGGGGTGGGGAGGCGGGGCCGGCGTAGCGGATGCGGCGCCGACCACTGGACACTACCGACCGGCAAGGCCATATTCACCCCATGACGACCGACCGCGACCCAACGAACCTCACTCTTGAGGAAATCGAAGCCGACCTCGAAATCAGCGAGGCGCAGGCCGCCCGTGGCGAAACGGTGCCGCTGTCCCGCGTCTTGGAACGCTTGGACGCGACCATTGCTCGCATGGAAGCCAGACGCCGCAATTCACCGCGCGAGGCGATGCGGGCGCGTTGATCGAACTAACTGCCGTCGCGGAGCGGCATCTACACGACCTTGAGCGGCATTACGTCACAAAAGAGCGTTACGAAGCTCTGCGGAACCTTCGGGCCGCGCTCGTCGCTGCCGGCGATAAGATCGAGTGCCACCCCGATGCCGGGCTTCCAGCGCCCGCCCCGTACCGTCATCTCGCACGTCCGGGGCGGTTTTGGCTGAAGACCGGCCGATATTGGTTCACCTACACCACGAAACCTCAGCTTACCATTGTCGGCATATTCTACGAATCGGCCAACATTCCGAAACGGCTGTAGCTCCCGCAAGGGCCGCATATCGACTTTCGGCCGATCGCATGGCAGGCTCTGCCGATGATCCTTGTGCTGGAG
>JAXDMU010000130.1:0-8345 GCA_034665905.1 Aliidongia sp.
GGAAATGGCTGTCGCGCCAAGTGACCCGCTGCCCCAGAAAGCTGGTCACAAAGAGAGCGAAAGACAAGGCATCGCGCAACGGTACCAGGGGTGCCCGAAGCGGAACGAGGTCAAGAGCGTGGCGACAAGTATAGACGAGGCCCATTCGGACGGCTAGGCTCGCCGCGAGTGCAAGCCATGCGCAGGGGGTGAATCCGGTGAGCGGCAGCGCGATCGCGGCCATGACCACGGGGTTTGTGACGATTGCGGCGGCGAAGCTGGCCAGCGGCGTGATGCTGCGGATCGTCCGGTGCCAGCGCAGCTCGTGCCGGAACAGCGTGTTCAGATCGGCCTCTTCCACGACATTCTCGACGATATAGGTCGACAAGGCGAGCTTGAGGCCAAGGCCGCGCACCAGCGTTCCCAGCACGTAATCATCGGCCAACTGGTTGATGAAGGCGCCAAAGCCGCCCAGCATCTCCAACGTGGCGCGGCGCAGGGCGATGGTCGCACCGAAGCAGCCGGTCGCGGAGCCGAGGGATCTTTCGACCAAAGCGGACGGCAGGAACCAGTAATTGATGTTGCCGCAGCCCAGCACGGAACTCAGTCCGCCGACCGGCCGCCCCTTGTAGAGACACGTCACCAGCCCGACGCCCGGTTCGAGCAGCGGGCCGACCACCTCGTCGAGGTAATGCGGCTTGACCCGCATGTCGCTGTCGGCCAGCACCAGGATTTCATGCTTGGCGGCAACCATCATATTGGAGAGATTGCACACTTTGAAATTACTGCCCGGCAGTGCGGCATCGACGACCAGCGCGATGTCGGCCTCGGGCAGATCGGCGATCACCCGGCGCGCGACGGCCACCGCCGGATCGGTCTCGCGATGCGCGCCGATCACGATCTGGACCGGCCCGGCGTAAGCCTGGCGGCAGAACGAGACGAGATTTTCATAGAGACCGGTATCGAGGCCGCAAACCGGCTTCAGGATCGTCACCGCCGGATGCTCTTTGAGGACAGGGGCTGGGCGCCGGGCAAACCGCCGCACCGCCAATATTGCCACCGACAAATAAGCGACGCCCATCAGGCTCGCGATGATCGCGACCCCACCCAACACAAAAAATATCGTCAACACGCTCTGGAGCTTTCCTGTTCGACCGAACCCGAAATTACGCACCCCAAGTGATGGGGGACGTAGCGCACGCTGTCCAATACCGTCTTATCCGATGCAAAAGCAAATTTTCCCTTTGACGGCGGGGCATTTTGCGTCCGGTCTCGCGGTGTCTTTGTCGCCGCTGTGAACGGCAACTGTCAAGCAATCACGTAGAATGCTACCGCGCCAGAACCGGTTGCCCCGGTCAGGTGGTTGTCTGGTTCCCGGGCGCGAGAGCGGCTCCGACGGCCGCGATCACCCCCGGCCAGTCGCCCGGACGTTCCTGGCGGAACTGACGCAACGTCGGGTACCATTGGCTGTCGGTACCGGTCGTTTGCCACAGCCAATGCGGGTCAAAGCGGTTGAGCAGCCAGACTGGCTTGCCCAGGGCACCCGCCAGATGGATCACGGCGGTATCGACGCCGATCACCAGATCGAGCGCCGAAATCAGCGCCGCCGTGTCGGCGAAATCGGCCAACTCCCCGGTCCAGTCGTCAAGCGGCAGCGGCGTCGGGCTCCCGCCCTTCTGCAAGGAAACGAACGACACGCCCGCGACCGCGCCGAGCGGCGCCAGCAGTTCGGGCGGAATCGAACGGCGGCGGTCTTCGGCATGGTCGGGGTTGCCGGCCCAGACCAGCCCCACGCGCAAACCGGCCCGATCCGCGAGCCGGCGCCGCCACGCGGCAACCTCGTCTGGGTCGGCGTGCAGATAGGGTGTATCCGCAGGAATCCTGCTGCCAACGGTCCCGAAAGCGAGCGGCAGGCTCATCATCGGGCAATGCCGATCGAAGGGCGGCAGTGGCTGGCCCCGTTTCACCAGCGTGCCTCCGCGATGCAGACTCTGCATCAGGCGGTGCAAGGCCGGCGGCACCTCAAGCACGAGGCGCGCCTTGGCCGGGAACAGCGACAAATAGCGGCAGGTGAGAATGGTATCGCCGACGCCCTGTTCGGCTTGCAGCAACAGCACCTGATCGCCCAGCGCCTCGCCGCGCCAGGGCGGCACGGCGGGCGGTGTCGGTGCCGCCGGCAAATGCCGCCGCTCCTCATAGAGCGGCCATCCGGCCTCGAACCGGCCGGTCAGCAGCAGCAGCCCAGCGAGATTGTAGCGTAGCTGCGGCGAATTGGGCGCAAGGCGCAAGCCGGCGCGCAACGCGGCTTCGGCCTCCGTCACCCGGCCGAGATTGCGCAGGGCGGTGGCCAGATTGGCATAGGGATCGAGATAGCGCGGGTTGAGCTGCAACGCTGTCTGGAAATGGCCGAGTGCGGCATCCGGTCGCGCTTGCGCGATCAGGGCCACGCCCAGATTGTTGTGCGCCTCGACATGTCCGGGGTGGAGTCGCACGGCCTCGCGATAATGCCGCTCCGCCTCGTCCGGGCGACCCTGTCCGGCGCGGATGGTACCCAGATGATTGTGCGCATTCGCATGGCGCGGATCGAGCCGCAGCGCCTTGCGATGGCATTGGACGGCCTCGTCGAGTCGACCGAGAGCCGACAGGACCAGACCGAGATTGTCCTGATAATCGGCGATGCGCGGCCGCAGCTTGATCGCTTGGCCGATGAGACCTGCGGCATCGTCATTGCGCCCGCTTTGCGCCCAGAGGATGCCGAGATAATTCAGGCTGTCGGCATGGCGCGGATCGAGCGCCAGCACCTGGCGATAGCCCGCCTCGGCCGGGGCCAGACGGCCGGCGCGATGCAAAGCCTGCGCTTGCTCAAACCTCCTGGCGATGGCGTCGGGTGACATGCGGCTTAGCGCCCAGGTGCGGTCGAAGATGCGGGTTCGGTGTCGGCCGACTTGGCGAGCGCCAGCCAGGCCAAGCCCAGTCCCGACACCATGGCGGTCGCGATGCCCGGCCGTTTGAGCATGCGCTAGCTCCGCTTCGGGGCGGCTCGCTGCGCGGCCGGTCGGGCCATGCAGGTCCGGTACCATGCGGCGACATGCGGGAATTTCGCCAGATCGAGTTTGGCCAACATCGCCCAGGAGACCAGTGAGGCAACATTGATGTCGGCCACGGTGAAATCGGCGCCCAGCAGATAGGGTGATTTGCCGAGCGCTGCGTCGAGCACGGCCAACGGCTTTTGCACCGCCTCCTTGGCTTCCGCCGCGACCAGCAGATTGGCATTGGCCCCGGCGAAGGCCGGGCTGTTCATCAGGATCGCCAGCAGAGGCTTTTCCAGTTCCGAGATCGTCCAGAACGACCATTGCAGCACCAGCGCCTCGCCTTCGACGGTCGGCGGCCACAGGGTGCCGTGCTTGCGGGCCAGATAGCAGGTGATCGCCATCGATTCCCACAGCGTGAAATCGCCATCGACCAAGGTCGGGATCTTGCCGTTCGGGTTCAGCGCCAGATACTCCGGCGTCCGGGCGCTGCCGCCGCTGAAATGGATCGGGATCGACTCGTAGTCGAGCCCCAGCTCTTCGGCGCACCACAGAACCCGAAAGGCGCGCGAGGCGGCGATGCCGTAGATTTTCAGGCGGGTCATGGTTCCTCCCAGGGGCTGGTGAGTGTCGAACGATCCCGGTTTTGGCGATTTGCCGAAAGAAGCGCGAGACCGTATGGTTGTCGCAAGCCTGCAACAATAACTTCAATGGAAACGCCCGTCATGTCCGCTGTTCCGTTACGCCATGGTGTTTTCCTGGCGCCGTTCCATCCGGTCGAGGAAAACCCGACGCTGGCGATCCGCCGCGATCTCGAGCTGATGGAGTGGCTCGATCGGCTGGGCTATGAAGAAGCCTGGATCGGCGAGCATCATTCGGCCGGCTTCGAGATCATCGCCTCGCCCGAACTATTCATGGCGGCTGCGGCCGAGCGCACCAAGCGCATCCGGCTCGGCACCGGCGTCATCTCGCTGCCCTATCACAATCCGCTGATGGCGGCGAACCGGATCGTCCAGCTCGATCACATGACCATGGGCCGCTGCATGTTCGGCTTCGGGCCGGGGCTGCTGGCGTCCGACGCGATCATGCTCGGGATCGATCCCTCGACCCAGCGCGACCGGATGGTCCAGGGCATCGATCTCATTCTGCGGCTGATGGACGGCCAGACCGTGACCGAGCAGACCGATTGGTACAATCTGGTCAACGCCAGGCTGCATCTGCTGCCCTTCACCCAGCCGTGGCCGGAGATTTGCGTGGCCAGTTCGGTGACGCCGTCGGGCGGACGGGTCGCCGGCACCTATGGGCTCGGCATGCTGTGCGTGGCCGCGACCAACCCGTTCGGCTTCGATGCGCTCGGCGTCAACTGGAAGATCGCCAACGAGGTCGCGGCCGAACGCGGCCAGACCATGGACCCGGCGGCCCTGCGGCTGGTCGGGCCGATGCATATCGCCGAAACACGCGAGCTGGCGCGGGCCAATGTCCGCTATGGCCTCACCCAATGGGTCGATTACTTCGCCCGCGTCAATCCGAACGCGCCGCGCGACACCAGCGGCAAGGACCCGGTCGATGTGCTGATCGAGCGCGGTGGCGTGGTGATCGGCACGCCGGACGATGCGATCGCCAAGCTCGAATCGCTCTACGCCAAGCAGGGCGATTTCGGCGCGTTTCTCCAACTCGCGACCAATTGGGCGGATTTCGAGAATACCAAGAAATCCTACGATCTGTTCGCCCGCTTCGTCCGGCCGCATTTCAGCAATGCCAATGCGAACCGCCGGTCTTCGCTCGATTGGGTGACCGAACATGGCGGCGAACTCGGCACCAAAGTGCGCGAAGCGGCCCTGAAAGCCTTCGCCCAGCATGCGATGGCGAGTCAGGCCAAGGCGGGGGAGTAGGGGCCATGATAGTGGCGGGGAGCGCAACGTTTTGCGCCCCGCATAATTCGGATCAAGGGCACAAGCCCTCGTTCACCCCGGCACGGTCGCGATGCGGGCGCGGATCAGATCGAACGCCTCGGTCGCCGTATGGCGCAGCGCGGGCACCAGTTCGGCGATGACGGTCATGTCCTCGCGGCGGGCGGCGTTCTCGATGCGGCGGGCGAGGCGGGAGACGCGGTGGGCACCGAAATTGCCGGCGGTTGACACCAGATCGTGGGCCTGGAGCGCCAACCCGGCGAAATCGCCGTCGGACGCAAATTGCTCGACCAGGGTAACGCGTGTGGTGGCGCCATCGAGAAACGAGCCGATCAGATCGATGAAGACGGCCGGTGAGACGACATCCTGGATCGATGCGAGCTGTTCATCGTCGATCAGCGACTCTTCCGCCGGTTCGTCCTGATGGGGTTGGGTTACCATGGGTCTGGTCTCGCTCTCCGCCGGACGGCCATCATCCTGTCGGGTTAGGAGGGTTCGGATAGCTTGTAGCATGGCTGAGGTGTTGATGGGTTTGGAAACGTAGTCGTCGAAGCCGGATCCCAGATATTGTTCCCGCGCGCCTTGCATGGCATTGGCCGTCATCGCGATGATCGGTACCGCGGCGCGGGCGCCCTTGCTGGCGCGGATCAGCTTGGTGGCACCAATGCCATCCATGACCGGCATTTGGACATCCATGAGTAGCAGATCGTAATCATTTGCCAGTGCAAATTCCACAGCCTCCTGGCCATTGATCGCGAGATCGACCTGATACCCGGCTTGTCGCAGAATGGTGAGCGCCACTTTTTGGTTTATGGCATTGTCCTCGACCAGCAGCAGATGGCCGGCCAGCGTCGGTGCCTTCGTATCGGGAACGGCGATCGTCGGGGCCGGCAATCCGCCGCCGGTCAGAGTCATCAGGCATTCATGCAGCGTGCGGTGCCGGATCGGCATTTGCAGCACGGTGCAGCGATCCCGCAGCGACGGTTTGAGCGGCCTGCCGTTGCCGTTTGAGGCGGCGAGAATCACATGGCCGTTGAAGAGATCGCTGCGTTCCAGAATGCGTTCGGCCAGATCCCGCTGCCCGCCGGCATTGTCGACCTTGCGATTGCACAGAATAAAATCGAAACGACGGCCGGCGGCCTTCGCCTGCATCAACATGGTCTGCGCCGTGGCGCTGCTTTGGGCCTCCTCGACCTCGAGACCGAGGCGTTCGAACTGGCCGCGAAAAGCCCGGCGGGCCAACGGGACGTCTTCGATGATCAGAACGCGCTGGCCGGCGAGCGAAGCCTCCTTCGAGGTCGAAGCCGCAACCGGCGCGGTCGCGGCTTCGAGCCGCGTCGTGAACCAGAAAGTGCTGCCGCCGCCCGGCCCGCTGATGACCTCGATCGTCCCGCCCATCATCTGAGTTAGCTGCTGCGAAATGGCGAGGCCCAGCCCGGTGCCGCCGAAGCGCCGCGTGATCGATGAATCGGCCTGGCTGAATTTCTGGAATAGCTGCTTTTGCGCCTCGGGCGCGATGCCGATTCCGGTATCGACGACTTCGAAGCGCATTATGGTGACCGCTCCTTCGGTCGCCGACCGCGACACCTCGACGATGACGCCGCCGGTTTCGGTGAATTTGACCGCATTGCCGACCAGATTGATCAGGATCTGGCGCAGCCGGTTGGCATCGCCGCGGAAATTGCCTTTGGCGCCGGATTGGATCACGGCGCCGATCTGCACGCCTTTTTCGGCAGCGCGCGGCTCCAGCAGATCGACCACGCCGTCGAGCAGCGTTTCGAGGTTGAAATCGACCGGATCAAGTTCGATGCGCCCGGCTTCGAGCTTCGATATGTCGAGGATATCGTTGATGATCTCGAGCAGGCTCGCGCCAGAACTCTGGATCGCTTCGGCGAAGGATCGCTGTTCGCCGTCCAACTCGGTCTGGAGCATCAGCCCTGCCATGCCCATCACCCCATTCATCGGCGTGCGGATTTCGTGGCTCATATTGGCGAGGAATTCCGACTTCGACTGATTGGCCGCTTCGGCGCTTTTGCGCGCCCGATCCGCCTCCTGCTTGGCCAGCGTCAATTGCTCCGACGCGGCGATCAGATCGGCGGCCTGCGCTTCCAGCCGCTGGCGTCCCAGTTCCAGCGCGATCTCGTGCAGCTTGCGGTCGCTGATATCGCGGACGATCGCGACCTGTCCGCCGTCGGGCATCGGCGTCGCGCGGTATTCGATCCAGGCTTGCGGTGCCGGCTGGGATTCGAAATGAAACGTCTCACGCCGCCGGATTCCGTCCTCCACGCGCCGAAGGATCGTTTCCGGATCGCCGGGGCCGAACTCGCCGCGTTCGGCCAGCCGGCGGCGCAATAGTTTGGACGGATCGTCCGCGGCCAGGATCTCGGCGCGATCGACGCGGGCGATATCGAAGTAGGTGGTGTTCCAGGCGATCAGCTTGAGATCGCGATCGAGCACCCGGATGCCGTCGGGCAGGGCCTTGAGGATGGTTTCGAGGATGGCGTTCTTGTCTTCGGTCGCCCGGGCGGCGGCGCGCGCTTCCTGTTCGGCATGTTCGCTGCGCTGACTCTGACGCCACAGCAAGATCCCCAGCACCAGAACGGAGATCGCCACGGCACTTGCGACCATCATGTTGCGCGACGTGTCGTGCCGCCAGTCGGACAGGATACTGTCGACCGCCAGACCTACCGTGACGACGAAGCGGCCATCCTCGGAACGGTGATAGGTCACAAGCCTGAGGATGTGGTCGGGGCCGAGCGCGGTAAATGTCGAGAGTTCCAGCGAGGCGATGTGCGACGAGAACTCCGGATCGTCGCCATAGGGGCGGCCGATCGCCTCGTCGCTATAGGGCTTCTCGGTCAGCAAGGTGCCATCGATCCGCAGCAATGCGATGCGGCCTGCCGGCCCAACGTCGATCGTATCGTAGAAAAGTTTGAAATAGTTGAGATCGATATCGGCGATGACGATACCGGCGAAACTGCCGTCGAGATGGTTGACGCGGCGGCTGACCGCAAAGGTCCATTGCCGGTCGAGGCGATTGCGCCGCGGGCGGCCGACGAAATAATCGTTGGTGACGGCACTTCGGTGGACTTTGAAATAGTCGCGATCGGCGACATCGACCGACCGGACGTCGTAAGCCTGCGATTCGGCAAGAAGATTGCCGTTGGCATCGGTCACCGACAGCGTGTTGATCGCCAGCAGCCCGTCCGATCGCTCCTGAAGAAATGCGTGCAACTCGTCTTCGCTGGCTTGAAGCAGATCCGATTGTTCGACCAGATTGACCGATGTGCGCAAGACGATATTGGCGCCCTCGATGGCCCGGTCGGCGTTCTGGGTCAGCGCACGCGCCAGATTCCGCTCCGCGAATCCCGCGTTCGCCAAGGCGATCTTACGAGATTCCAGAGCAAACCAACCAGAAAGCGCTACG
>JAXDMU010000131.1:0-7343 GCA_034665905.1 Aliidongia sp.
AAGACGTCCGATTCGGTTCCGATTCGCGTGAGCGCATGCTGCGCGGCGTGGATATCATCGCCAACGCCGTGAAGGTGACGCTCGGCCCCAAGGGTCGCAACGTCGTGTTCGAAAAATCCTATGGCGCGCCGCGTATCACCAAGGACGGCGTCACCGTCGCCAAGGAAATCGAACTTTCCGACAAGTTCGAGAACATGGGCGCGCAGATGGTGCGCGAAGTCGCCACCCGAACCAATGACCTGGCCGGCGACGGCACGACGACCGCGACCGTGCTGGCCCAGGCCCTGGTGCGCGAGGGCGTCAAGGCGGTCGCCGCCGGCATGAACCCGATGGATCTGAAGCGCGGCATCGACCTCGCCGTCGCCGCCGTCGTGGCTGAGGTCAAAGCCCGGTCGCGCAAGGTCTCGACCAATAAAGAGATCGCCCAAATCGGCACAATCTCGGCTAATGGCGACACGGAAATCGGCGCCATGATCGCGCGCGCCATGGAGAAAGTCGGCAACGAAGGCGTCATCACGGTGGAAGAGGCCAAGGGGCTGGAAACCGAACTCGACATTGTCGAAGGCATGCAGTTCGACCGCGGCTATCTTTCGCCCTATTTCGTGACCAATGCCGAGAAGATGATCGTCGAGCTTGAGACGCCTTACATCCTGATCCACGAAAAGAAACTCTCCTCGCTCCAGGGCATGCTGCCGGTGCTCGAAGCCGTCGCCCAAACGGGACGCCCGCTGCTGATCATCTCCGAGGATGTCGAAGGCGAAGTCCTGGCGACGCTGGTCGTCAACAAGCTGCGCGGCGGCCTCAAGGTCGCGGCCGTCAAGGCACCAGGATTCGGCGATCGTCGCAAGGCCATGCTGGAAGACATCGCGATCCTGACCAACGCCCAGCTGATCAGCGAAGATCTCGGCATCAAGCTGGAGAATGTCACGCTCGACATGCTCGGCACCGCCAAGAAAATGGTCCTGACCAAGGAAGCAACCACGATCATCGACGGTGCCGGCGGCAAGGAGGCGATCACCGGGCGCATCGCGCAGCTGCGCGCCCAGATCGAGGAAACCACCTCGGATTACGACAAGGAAAAGCTCCAGGAGCGCCTGGCCAAGCTGGCCGGCGGTATCGCGGTGATCCGGGTCGGTGGCGCTACCGAAATCGAAGTGAAGGACCGCAAGGACCGCGTCGACGATGCCGTCCATGCGACACGGGCCGCGGTCGAGGAAGGCATCGTTCCGGGCGGCGGCGTCACGCTGCTCCATGCGATCAAGGTGCTTGAGGCGCTTGCCGCCGACAATAACGACCAGAAGGTCGGCATCAACATCGTCAAGAAGGCGCTGCAATCCCCGGTTCGGCAGATCGCCGAAAATTCCGGCGTCGACGGCTCGATCGTGGTTGGCAAGCTGCAAGACTCCAGCGACCCGAACTGGGGTTACGATGCGCAGAACGGCGAATTCACCGACCTGATCAAGGCCGGCATCATCGATCCGGCCAAAGTCGTCCGGATCGCGCTCCAGGATGCCGCGTCGATCGCCGGATTGCTGATCACGACCGAAGCCATGGTCGCCGAACGTCCGTCGGAGAAATCTACGGCACAGGGCGGCATGGGCGGAATGGGCGGCGGCATGGATTTCTGACCAAACGCCGAGCGACGCGCACGCTCCCCCTGGAACGAGCGTGCGCGTCGTGCCCCCCCCGCGACTCAGTTACATCTCAGAATATTTGCCGTCCTTCCAGACGTAGAACACATAGTTTGGATTCAGCACGTCGCCCTTGTCGTCGAACTTGATCGGCCCGACGACCGTGTCGAAGGTCGTGCTGTGCAGCACCTTGACCAGATCGGCCAGCTTGGTCGATTTCGCCTTGTCCGCAGCTTCGGCAAAAACCTGGATCGCGGCGTAGGTGTAGAGCGTGTAGCCCTCGGGGTCGTAGCCGCTCTTCTTATATTCCTCGACCACCGCCTTGGCGGCCGGGTTGTTGCGCGGATCCGGCGGGAACGTCATCATGGTGCCGGCACCGGCCGCACCCGTGATCGCCCAAAATTCCGGTGTGACCAGCGCATCACCGCCGACCAGAACGGCATTCAGCCCTTGCTCCTTGGCCTGACGCACCAGCAGCCCGGCTTCGGTTTGATAGCCGCCGAAATAGATCGCCTCGACATTGGCCTGCTTCAGCTTCGAGATCAGTGCCGAAAAATCCTTGTCGCCGGCCGTGATCTGTTCACTGACCTTCTCTTTCAAGCCAGCCGCATTCATCGCCTTGCGGGTTTCGTCCGCCAGGCCTTTGCCATAGGTCGATTTGTCATCGATGATCGCGACGAACTTGCCCTTGAAATGCGATGCCAAATAATCCCCGGCGACCTTGCCCTGGGCGTCGTCGCGCCCGCAGGTGCGATAGACGTTGGTCCATTTCTTCTTGGCGGCATCCTCGGTAAAAGCCGGGTTGGTCGAGGCCGGCGTGATTTGGAGCACGCCCTCTTCGTTATAGACGGCGGAGGCCGGAATCGACGAGCTGGAGCAGAAACCGCCATCGACGAAGACGACCTTCTTGGCCACGAGTTGATGGGCGACCGCGACCGCTTGTTTCGGATCGCACGCATCGTCGCCGGTATTCAGCACCAGCTGCTTGCCGAGCACGCCGCCCTTGGCGTTGAGATCGAGGACGGCCTGGTGGGCCCCCTTGGCCAATTGTTCACCGAACGCGGCATTCGAGCCGGTGATCGGACCGGCGACGCCGATCTGGATGTCGTCGGCGCGAGCGGTGCCGGTCGTGATCGCCACCAGACTTGCCGCCGCCATGAGGGATCTAATCATGTTCCGCATCTTGCCCATCTCCCTTTTTGTTTGATTGATCCGGCGCGCATCACCACCTTCGACCCGGATACGCCACGCCGAAGGCGCGGGCGCGATGAGAACAGGACAAAGCCGATCCGCGCAAGCCCGATGGTCAGCCTTGTTTCAATGCACGCCACGCGAACGGACCGGCGCGCCGGTAAAGCCACGGATATTGCACCACCATCCGGCGCGCGCGCGTCACCCGAAACGCCATGCCTGCCAAGGGAAAAAACGTTTCCATCGCCAGGACGTAGCCCAAGAACGACAGCAGATCGCCGCCGAACAGCGCCCAGTCGAAGAACCGGCAGGCCGCCGCCAACAGCATGCAATACGGAATGAGGTGCCAATGAGGCCGCCAGTTCCCCGCCAATGCCTTGCCCGTCATCCAGGCCGCCCAACCGAACAGCGTCAAGGTGAGTCCGAGATAGACCGGCCAGGTCGTGCCGAACCGCTCCATCAATGGCCCCCTTCCAGATAGGCTGCGCGCACTTCGGGGTTTTCGAGCAATTCGGGACCGGAGCCGGTCAGCGTGATCTTGCCGGTCTGCATGACATAGGCGCGATCGGCCAGCCGCAAGGCATGAAAGGCATTTTGTTCGACAAGGAACACCGTCATGCCCTGCTTCTCGTTGATCTCACGGATCACGTCAAAGATCTGACGAACGATCAAGGGCGCCAACCCGAGCGAGGGCTCATCGAGCAGCAGCAGCCGCGGCCGGCTCATCAGCGCCCGGCCGATCGCCAGCATCTGCTGTTCACCGCCCGACATGGTGCCAGCGCGCTGGTTCTGGCGCTTGCGCAGAATCGGAAAGAGCGTGAAAACCTGATCCAGATCCGCATCGAAATGCGCCGGATCGCCCACCGTGGCGCCCATCTGAAGATTCTCCAGCACGCTCATGCGCCCGAAAATCCGCCGGCCCTCCGGCGACTGGGCGATGCCGAGCCGGACGATGTTGAAGGTCGCCATCGCGGTTACGTCGGTGCCGTCATAGACAATCCGGCCCGACGCCGCGCGCGGGCGGCCGCAGATCGTCATCAGCAGGGTCGATTTGCCGGCGCCGTTGGCCCCGATCAGCGTGACGATCTCGCCCCGGCCAACGGTGAGATCGACCCCCTTCAACGCTTCGATCCGGCCATAGAAGGTGTGCAGGCCGGAAATGTCGAGTAGCGGGCCGGTCATGGCGCCAGCCCGATATCGCGCGCGATCATCGGCGGCAGCATCTCGTCCTCGGCCTCGCCCAGATACGCCTTGATGACGTTGGGGTCGTTGCGCACATCGGCCGGCGCGCCATCGGAGATCTTGCCGCCGTAATCGAGCACGATGACATGATCGGAAATCTTCATGACGACGCTCATATCATGTTCGATCAGCAGGATGCCGATGCCCTGCTCGGCACGGATCGACAGCAGCAGATCGTTCAGTTCCTGCGATTCGCGCGGGTTCAGACCGGCTGCCGGCTCGTCGAGACACAGCAAATTAGGTCCGGTGCAGAGCGCGCGGCCGATTTCCAGGCGACGCTGAGCGCCGTAGGGCAGGCTGCCGGCCGGATCGTCGGCCTGGGCCATGAGACCGAGTTTGTCGAGCCAGAATTTCGCCAGCTCGATCGCCTGTTTTTCGGCATTGCGATAGCGCGCAAGGCCGAGCAGCCCAGCCAGCGAGAACAGCGAGGCGCCCATCAGCTTGTTGTGCTGGGCGACGATCAGATTCTCCAGCACCGTCATGCCGGCGAACAGCCGGATATTCTGGAAGGTGCGCGCGACCCCGGCGCGGCGCGCGATACGGAATCCTTCCATCTGCTCCAGCAGCAGCGGTCCCGACGGCGCATGCAGCGTCAGCCGGCCGACGCTCGGCTTGTAAAAGCCGGTCAGGCAATTGAACACCGTCGTCTTGCCGGCGCCATTCGGGCCGATGATGGCGGTGATGTCGCGGGCATAGGCCGTGAAGCTCAGATCGTTGACCGCGACGAGGCCGCCGAAGCGCATGCTGAGATGCTCGACCGCCAGCAGCGGGGCCTTGCCCTTCGGATCGTAGCAATCGAGGTTCATCGCGGCACCTTGCCGTGCAGCAGGATCGACGGATGGCGATGCGCCAGCAGGCCGCGCGGACGCACCACCATGATCAGGACCATCGCGGCGCCGAACAGCAGCATGCGGTAATCCGCCAGACCGCGCGCCAGTTCCGGCAGCATGACCAGCACCATGGCGGCCAGCACCACGCCGAGTTGGCTGCCGAGCCCGCCCAGCACGACGATCGCCAGGATCGTGGCGCTTTCGGTGAAATTGAAGCTTTCCGGACTGATGAACCCCTGGCGCGTCGCAAAGAAGGCACCGGCCAGCCCGCCGAACATGGCACCGATGGAGAAGGCCGAAAGTTTGATATTGGTCGCGTTGATTCCGATCGCGCGGCAGGCGATTTCATCCTCGCGCAGCGCTTCCCAGGCCCGTCCGACCGGCAGCCGCCGCATGCGCAGCGTGAAGAGATTGGTCAACAGCGCCAACCCCAGAATCACGAAATAAAGAAAGATCAGGCGCTGCGTCGGATCATAATCGAGCCCGAAGAAATCGGCGAAGCTGGTGCTGCCTTCGGGCGCGCTGCCCGTGAACGGCAGGCCGAAGAAGCTCGGCCGGGGAATGCCGCCGATGCCGTTCGGGCCATTGGTGACGATCGCCCAATTGAGCAGCACCACCCGGATGATCTCGCCGAAGCCCAGTGTGACGATCGCCAGATAATCGCCGCGCAGGCGCAGCACCGGAAAGCCCAGCATGATCCCGAAGCAGGCGGCGAAAAGTCCGGACAACGGCAGACAGGCCCAAAAGCCCCAGCCGAAATTGGTCGCCAGCAGCCCGACCGTATAGGCGCCCACGGCATAGAAGGCAACGTAACCCAGATCCAGCAGCCCGGCGAGCCCGACCACGATGTTGAGGCCCCAGCCGAGCATGACGTAGATCAGCACGGTCGTGCCCAGATCGATATAATAGCTGTTGGCGAGGAACGGCATCGCCACTGCCGCCGCGAGCCCGGCATAGCCGAGCGTAGCACTGTGCCGTGCCAGCAGCGGGCTGAGCCGGCCCGATTTCGCCGACCTCGCGTCCCCGGCCTTGCGAAACCACAGATTGCCGGCCAGCCGTCCCGCGAATCCGACACCGGCCAGACCGGCCACCATGCCGAAATGGTAATGAATCGCGAGAATGCCGCCGGTACCGACCGTCTGAAATCCGACGATCGGCAGAGTCAGTACCAAAATCACGAGTGCCGCGATCGCCGCATCGGCGAGCGCGGGCTTGAGCGCCATGCGCTCGGGCAATCCCGTTCGCGCCATGATCAAACCTTCTCGATCTCGGGGCGGCCGAGCAAACCGGTCGGCCGGAAGATCAGCACCAGCACGAGCACGCCAAAGACGGCGACATCCTTGTATTCGATCGTGAAATAGGCCGACCAGAAGGCTTCGATCAGACCGATCGACAGGCCGCCGAGCATGGCGCCGGGCAGCGAGCCGATCCCACCCAGCACGGCCGCGGTGAACGCCTTCACCCCGGCGAGAAACCCGATGAAGAAATCGATGACCCCGTAATAGAGCGTGAACATCAACCCGGCGACCGCCGCCAGGGCTGCCCCCATGACGAAGGTCATCGAGATGGTGCGATCGACATTGACACCCAGCAGCGAGGCCATCGTCCGGTCCTGCTCGCACGCACGCTGGCTACGGCCGAGCGGCGTCGCGCGGATGACATAGGTGAAGCCGGCCATCAGTGCCACCGTCAGGACGACGATGGTGATCTGGAGATAGCTGAGCTGGACCTGAAAACCATCGGCCTGCCACAGCGCAATGCCGCCCTGGAGAATCGGCTGCAACGGCTTGGACCGGGCCCCCTGAAACAGCTGAACGTAATTCTGGAGAAAGATCGACATGCCGATGGCGCTGATCAGCGGCGCCAGCTTGTAGGAATCGCGCAGGGGTCGATACGCCACACGCTCCACCGCCCAGCCATAGACCGAAGTGAAGGCCATGCTGACCACCAGCACGATCAACACCGCGGCCAGCGCCGAATTCAACCCCATCTGCGCCAGCAGCAGAAAGCTGATGACCGAGATGAACGAGCCGATCATGAAAATTTCACCATGGGCGAAATTGATCATGCCGATAATGCCATAGACCATCGTATAGCCAATCGCGATCAGCCCATAGATGGCGCCGAGCGTCAGGCCGTTGATCAATTGCTGAAGGAAATAACCCATTGCGCGTCATGCAGCCGGAAAGAGGTCGCGTCCGCGGCAGTTGCGATCCGCCGCGGACGCGACGGATCGCGGAACGTAGCGATGGCGGAGGGCGGGGGCAAGCGGGTTTGCGATTGCCGCCCCGACAGCGGCCTTCGATCGGCGACACTGATACGCGCCTCAGGGCGCTATTTTGCTTTGCTGTCCCCCGGCGCCGCCGTGCGGCTCACAGCATCCCGCAACGTCAAAACCACATTATCGAGGGCTGCGAACATCGGTTCGACCGCATAGCCGGCAAGAAAT
>JAXDMU010000132.1:0-4579 GCA_034665905.1 Aliidongia sp.
TTTGACCGATGATATCGCGCAGCGCCGTCTCCGCCGCCAGAATCACCGCGCCATCACGGTTCTCGACACTGACGATCGCCTGGACCGGATCGCGCACCTGATACCACAGCACGGCATTCACCCGCACCGCGACGCCATCGCGCGTGACCGTCTCTTGGGTGGCCAGATCGGTCGTCACGGTGCGCAGCCCGACCTTAATTCCCTTTTCAAGATAGGGTATCAGAACGACAAGTCCAGGCCCACGGGCGCCGACCAAACGACCCAGGCGGAACACGACAAGGCGCTCATATTCCCGAACGACCCGCACCGAGGCGGAGAGCGCGAGCAGGATGAAGGCAACGAGGACAACGGGCACCATCGCAGAGACGGGCATCGAAAAACTCCTTTGGTGGTGAGGACGGCTCGTTCAGCGGAAATATTTCTACCGTTTCCTACCGTTGATTCCGTTTGTTTAGGGAGCGTCGTAAGCTCGCCGAAGGCAAGTGCCCAATCTTGCTCCAGACGATGCGCCGCAGCCCGGACGGCGTCGGTTGGGATACCCATACGCACAATGCCATCCTTGCGGAGATCGACCAGCTTGAGGGGCGAGAGGGGCGAGACGACCGCGATGTCGGCACAGTTCCAGCGCTGAAGCTCTGTGTAGGGAATGGGAACGTCACCGAGCGCGCCATTGCGGCAGTCGAGCCGTGGAGTTCCGGGTGGTGCTTGCCTACCGGAGAATGACACTCACGCTTGACGCCAATTCTCATTAAAGATCGGCTAAATCTTTGAAAAATATTGGAGCGGGTGAAGGGAATCGAACCCTCGTCGTAAGCTTGGGAAGCTTCTGCTCTACCATTGAGCTACACCCGCAACGCGCGCCTTGAAGATCGCAAACGATCGGCGTGCGGCATTATACGAGACGCGGTCGGCGCATTGCAAGCAGGCTTGGTAGGATATTTTGACGGCGGGCTTGCCAGGTGCTGGGCGCTCGGGCACATCGAACGCTCCGCGGCGGGCTTGATCTCGAAGAGTTCTTGGGTCAAGTCTTATGGACCGCTGGAACCCAAAAGACTGTGAGCGATGTATAGTCAGACCACCCATTCGATCCGGATCACCGTCCATCCCAGCTACCTCGAAGGACAATCCGTGCCCGGCGCCGATCGCTTTGCCTGGTCGTACGAAATCCGCATCGAAAATCTGGGCAGCGACACCGTGCAGCTCCGCGCTCGCTCCTGGCGCATCACCGACGCCAATGGCTATACCCAGCAGGTGAACGGGCCCGGCGTCATCGGTGAACAGCCGGTGCTGAAGCCGGGCGACTGCTTCGACTATCAAAGCGGTACCTATCTTGCGACCTCGTCCGGGATCATGGTCGGCAGCTATCGCATGCAAACCGCGGACGGCCGCGAATTCGATGTACCGATCCCCGCCTTCTCGCTGGATTCCCCGCATTTGTCCGCGCCGCGGCATTAAGGATTTGACGATGTCTCCCGAAAGTTCGATCGCCGCAACCGGCCCGATCACCAAACCGTCGCGCGCCGAGGCCGAGGCGGCCGTGCGTACCCTGTTGCTTTGGGCGGGTGAGGATCCGACGCGCGAAGGGCTGCGCAGCACGCCGGAGCGCGTCGTGCGCGCCTTCGATGAGCATTTCGCCGGATATTCGGTGGATCCGATGGCACTGTTGCAGCGGACCTTCGAAGAGACCGACGGCTACGATGAAATGGTCGTGCTGAAGGACATCCGGTTCGAGAGCCATTGCGAGCATCATATGGAGCCGATCATCGGCCGCGCCCATATCGCCTATCTGCCGTCCAACCGCGTGATCGGCATCTCGAAGCTGGCGCGCCTGGTCGAAGTCTTCGCCAAGCGCCTGACCATTCAGGAAAAAATGACGGCGCAGATCGCCAATACGCTGGACGAGGTGTTGCGGCCCAAAGGCGTTGCCGTGGTGATTGATGCGGCGCACCAATGCATGACGACGCGCGGCGTCCACAAGCCCGGCGTCTCGATGCAGACCAGCCGCATGCTGGGCGCCTTTCGCGAAAACCCGACGACCCGTCGCGAATTCCTCGCCATGCTGAACCTGCCCGGCAGCGGCACGCCGTCGAACATTTGAATTCGACCGCAAGCGCCGGATAGCGCCGGGCGGCGCACGCGGCCATCTTCGACCCGATGAAGATCGAACCGGGAGATGGCAGATGAACGGGATGGCGATGCGGAATTCGCAGGACATCGAATTTACCGACGATGCGGCGCGCTGGCAAGCGGTCGAGGCGCGCGATCGCCGGGCCGAGGGCCAGTTCTTTTATGCCGTCGTCACCACCGGGATCTTCTGCCGGGTGACCTGCCCGTCACGCCGGCCGCGCCGGGAGAATGCCGCGTTCTTCGTGACCGCGGCCGAGGCGCAGCAGGCCGGCTATCGGCCGTGTCTGCGCTGTCACCCGACCGGCCGGTCGCCCGAACAGGAGCACAATGCGGCGATCCGTGCGGCCTGCGCGCTAATCGATCAGGCGGAAACCCCGCCGCCGCTCAAGGATCTGGCCGAGGCCGCCGGTCTCAGCCCGTTTCATTTCCACCGTCTGTTCAAGGCGATCACCGGCGTCACGCCGCGATCCTACATCGCCTCGAAACGCGTAACCAAAGTTCAGCGCGAACTGGCCGCCGGCACACCGGTCACCGATGCGCTCTATGGCGCCGGCTACGGCTCGTCGAGCCGGCTCTATGAGCAGGCGCACGCCACGCTGGGCATGACCCCGGCCGCGTTCCGCCAGGGCGGCAGCGGTGCGGCGATTCGCTGGACCATCGCCACAACACCGCTCGGCCGCCTGATTGTCGCGGCGACGCCGGCCGGCATCTGCATGATCGAGTTCGGCGCCGACGAAGCCGACCTCGAAGCCCGGCTCCACAGCCGCTTTCCCCGGTCGGCCAACATCCGCACCGATGCCGAACTCTCGGCCCAGGTTCAAGCGATCGCTGACTTCATCGACCTGCCCGAGCGCGGCCTGAATCTGCCGCTCGATATCCAGGGCACCGCCTTCCAGCGCCGCGTCTGGCAAGCGCTGCAAGCCATCCCACCGGGCGAAACCGCGAGCTATACCGACATCGCCGAACGCCTGGGCCAGGCCACCGCCGCGCGCGCCGTCGCCCGCGCCTGTGCGGCGAACGGCATCGCGCTCGCCATCCCGTGCCATCGCGTCATCCGCGGCAATGGCGAATTGAGCGGCTATCGCTGGGGCGTCGACCGCAAGCGCAACCTGCTGGCGCGGGAGCGCCGCCGCTAGAGCAGGTCCAGGGTCAAGGTGTCGCGCCAAGGCGCGGGACTGTGCTGGTACAATACGGCCGAGACACCATGAGATGGAGTGTCCGGCATGACGCGATGGATCGGCTTGTTCGCCCTGTTCCTTCTGCCCGGCCGACTGGGCGCCGCGGACGGCGACATTCCGCCGGTCTTGCATTACACGGCGTCCTGGGCCGGGTTGCCGGCCGCCCAGATCGATCTGGCCCTCGGCCCGGGTGGCAGCCATTACCGCCCGGAAATCGACATCCGCAGCCAGGGCCTGCCGCGCTGGGTCACCAATTTCAGCGGCGATGCGACCAGCGAGGGCGATCTTGCCGCCGATGGCGCGGCCCTGCCGTCACGCTACGACGCGCTCTATACCCTGCGCCGCAATCGCGGCAAGCGCATCGCGCTGCGGGTGGTCGATCAGGCGGCCGGGCGCCTGACCCAGCGCGCACCGGAGGATACCAGCAAGAAACCGCCGCTCGACGATACCTATCGGCGCAATGTCCTGGATCCGCTTTCGGCCCTGGCCGCGATTCGGAATTATCTGGCAACCCATTCCCACGAACCGGGCACCGGCTTCACGCTGCCGGTGTTCGACGGTGCGCGGCGCTTCGACGTGGTCGCCCGGATCGTGCCGCCCGACCGCGATCCGAAGAACACGCCGGTCGTCCAGCTGCTGTTGTCGCTGCGGCCGATCGCCGGCTTCAAGGGCGAGACCAGCGAGGATGGCGATCCCGACACCGCCCCCCGCGATGTCGATCTGCGCGTCAGCGACGATGGCCGGCTGTTGCCGCTCTATCTGCGCGTCCATATCGCCTATCTGCCGCTGGTCGTCCGGTTCGACCGGCCCTGCCCGGCGATCGGCGCTTGCAAGGATTGAGCGATTCAGCCGGGCTGCGGCGCCTGAAGGATTTCGAGTCGATCGTCCGGGGCAAAGCCCATATGCGCCTCGATTTTGGCACCCGACCAACTGGCGCGATAGGTCGCCAAATCGGGCACGCGGATCAGGGCAGTCGAGGCGATCTGGCCGATCAGAGTCGTCGTACTCTGCGCCATCCCCGGTCCGGTCAGCAGCGGCACGCCGCCGCCAACGCCGGTGACGAAGCCGGACGTGGTCGCGAGCGAGGTGCGATCCGACAGGCTCGGGTTCCGTTGCTGATCGAGCGAATAGGCCTCGACCCGCTGGCCGTCCGGCAGCACCAGCACGACGGCGGTGAGCGGCAGCCGGTCGAGCGAGCGGACCTCAATGACCTGAATATCCTGACCGAGCGCGAAGACCGCCTTAACCTCGCCGAAATCGGGAATATCGGTGCG
>JAXDMU010000133.1:0-2719 GCA_034665905.1 Aliidongia sp.
GCCGGCATTGCGCCGGATCGATGCCAATCTGGGCGCGATGCAGCAGATCGTCGGCCGGGCCGGTTAGCCCGCCCGCGGCATCGATCGTCACGGCTACGATTTGAGCCGGCCGCGTTTCACCTGACCCATCTGTTTGCACGGACCCTGGCGACAGCAATCCGTCCCGGCCGGTCACTTTGCCCGCCGCTGAGCGCGGCCGCACCTCCCCGATCTTCTGCAAGGAAGCGCCATGGCTGCTTTAACCGGTGACAACGGCTGCGGTCTGCCCTCGTCGGCTTTTCTGCGCTCGCTCGGCCCGCCCCAGCGGCCCGACCTCATTCCGCCCTGGCAAGATCCGGCCGAGCGGCAACGTGCGGCAGAGGCGCAGCGGGTCCGGGCGGACGAGGAAGAGACCCTGCAATTCATCGGGGATTACGTCCAGGCGCTGCGGGACTGGCGCAAGGAGATCATCATTCGCATGGGCGACCATATCATCGGTCGCACCACGATCACGCTGTTCAAGAACCCGCCGGCCGGCGCATTCGCCCAGCCGTCCCCGGTGCAACCGGCTGCGGGCCATGTCGGGACGATTGCGGCGGATCTCGATCGTCCAAGCGCGATCAAACTGGACGTCTCGTCCGCTGCGGCACCCGCGCCGATCGGATCGACGGCATCGGCCGAATCCGCTAATCCCACAATCCAGGCGTCCGACCCGCCAAGCACACCGACTGACTCGACGACCGTGCCGTCCGGCGAGCCGACGAGTGCGCCCAACGGTGGCCGCGGCGGCACGCCGATGACCGATGGGCTCGTCAAGGGCAGCGATTCGGAAGAAAACCTCGGTACCGCTCCGAGACCCGCCGCTGAAGCCGGCACCGTCGCCGGGCCAGGCGCCCGAGCGGCAATTCCGGCAACCGTCATTGCCGCGGATGGTCTTTGGGCAACCCCGTCGTTCCTGCCGGCGCTGCCCTCGGCCGAAGCGATTCTCGCCGGTCTCACCGCGGTCGTTGGTTCGCCCGTCACCATCGGGGCGGCCGTGATCGGCGGCACTCTGTTTCCGACCCGCACGGCGGCCGACGATACGCTGGATGGAACGCCCTTTGCCGCCGTGCCACCGCCGCCGAATGTCCTGCCCGGCGGCCCGCCGGTTGGTCTGCCCGCGCTGCCGCCGTTGGCGGTTCCGACGCAAGCAGACCGGGGGCCGGTCATCCTGCCAGGAGGCGGCCCGGTGCCGCTGCCACCGTCGCCGCCGTTTCCCGCTTCCCAAGATGCCCAGGGACCGCTAATTTTCCCCGGCAATCCCTCCCCGGTGCAACTGCCGACCATCGTTCACAACGAGGCCGTTGATGTCACAAACACGGGAGTCTCAAATCCAGGCAATGGCGGATTTGCAAGCGAAGCTCAGTTTCTGGACCACTTTGCTCGGCACGGCAACGATTTTGGGGCAATGACGTCCGATGAATATGCACAGCGTGCGGATAAATTCTTGAACAGGGCTGCGAGCGCCGGTACATTAGAAACGGTTAGACCGAATGGCGACATTGTCCGATATGATCCCACAACAGATGAGTTCGGAATCGTAAAGTCAGATGGGACCATAAGAACATATTATAAACCAGATCCGCCAATTCATGGGTACCAAACAAACCTGGATTACTTCAATGCACAATAAAATATTTACCTGTCCTGTGTGTGGCTACAATGGCCTCCTAGAACCCGCATACGATGAGCACGGTTGTTCATCGTTTGAAATTTGTCCATCTTGTGGAACAGAATTCGGTAACGATGATGCCAAACGTACTCACAAGGAACTACGAAATTTGTGGCTTTCTGCTGGCGCTCCATGGAAAAGCAAAGCAGTAAATGCTCCTGTGGGGTGGACTGCTTTAGGGCAATTGCAAGATAGCGGGCTTAAAGAATGATTATTACGTAAAGTGTATTTCAGACGAATTTGATCTGGGGAACAAGTTATTTCGGAGCTGCCACGATCGGCGGCATTCTTCTTCCGACCCGCGCCGCTGACGATACGCCGGACGGAACGCTATTTGCCGCTGTGCCGCCGCCGCTGCCCTCCCCGGCTACCCAAGGCTTTCGTTCGCCCGACTTTCAAAATCCCATTTTCTGAGGTGTACTCATGCCAACGCAGATGACGGTCGTCGGCGGTGACCTCTACCGTCTCGCCGCCCAAAATTACGGCGATGCGACGCAATGGTATCGGATCGCGGCGGCGAATGGTCTCTACGATCCTGTGGTGCCCGGACCGATCGTGCTTGTCGTTCCGAACCCTTCGATGCAGCCGACCAATGGAGGCGTCCTTGGCGGCAACTCCTGATCTCCTTTCCTTCATGTCTTCAACGCCGCCTGAGGGTGCCACCGCCCGGCGACCGATTGCGGTCGTCCGGCTCGACGGGGTCGAACTGCCCTCGGTGTTCTCGGTGCGCACGACAAATGTCAGCCACAATGCGGCCGATCAGTTCGAGGTCGAGCTTCCGCTCCAGAGCCAACCGGACATGGCAGGCTGGGCTGCCTGGGGTAGTCCCAATACCCAGGCCGAAATCGAGATTCTGTACGGGTTGCTCGATGATCAGGGCAATCGGTCGGCCCTCAGTTCCGCCGTCCTCGGGCCGGTCGACAGCGTCTCGATCAGCCAGCCGGAAAATATGGTCGTACTCAGCGGGCGCGATTATTCGTCGGTGCTGATCGATACCCAGACCTATCAGAATTTTACCAACCAGACGGC
>JAXDMU010000134.1:0-3855 GCA_034665905.1 Aliidongia sp.
GTGTTCTCGGCGATCCTGTCCGGTAACCACAGGGGGATGAGGGTTATCGGAACTTCGAGACACCGGCCAACTCCGGCATATCTTGTCTATTTCACGAGCCGTGCCAGACCGCGTGAGCGCGCTAACCACTTGATAATATAAGAAGTAAAACTTCTCGTCCGATCGGCAGTGGTGGGTGGATGGCGTAAAATGCTATCCCTTGACGGATTAAGTCATTTCATTTGACGAAATTGACGATTGCGCTTCATCCATCACCACGCCTGCCCGCGCAGATCACGCGGCAGCCTGCGCTTCATCGACGCTTAGCAGCCCTGCATAGATGCCGCTCGGCCGTTTGACCAATTCGCTATGGGGCCCACAGTCGATCGGCCCGCAGATAGCCGAGCACGACGTGCGTTGGGTCAAGCGCAAATCCAGTCGGGAATTATGCCTCGCGATAAGACAGCAGCAGCAAGCCGACCAGCAGAAAGCACACCGGCCAGATCCAGCCGGCATAGCGGTTGGCTGGCGGGTCGAGGCGCAGTTCGAGCCAGCGCGCCCAACCGGCGGCGATGGCGGCGAGCGCCAGCGGCGTGTGGGTCAGCTCGATCAGCAACTGGTCTTTGACGTTGGCGATCGCGTGCTGATGGGTTAGCAGTGCCGCGCCGCCGATGGCGCAGACCATCGGAAAGACCAGGGTTGCCCGCGTGTGTCCGAGTCCGCCGGCCCGGACCCGCCATTCGAACAGTGCGAAGATCACGACCAGCACGACGAAGAAACGGTGCTGGACCACCTCGACATCATAAAAACTGACGAAGAAGCCGATATCGCCGAGCGGCCAGACTTCGGGGTCGGAACGGATGAACAGGAAGGCGGCGAGACCCAAAAACACCAGCGGCCAGTGTCGCGCCCAACGAATTCCTGCCTGATTGACCAGAGCCAGGAGGCCGATCGCCAGCACGAACAGCCCGGCCCAGTGGTGGTTATATTCCGACCAGGCGATGTCGAAGGCATTGCGCGGCGGCAGATACCCGGCCCCCTCGACGAAGGCCGGAAGCGGCGCCTGGGCTTGGACCGCCGCCTCGGCATCGAGCTGGCTCTGGAGTGCCGGAATCGCGAGGTCGGCGCGATCGGGCGAGGCGAGGCGCGGCCAGACCGGCGCATTGCGCTCGACGATCTCGGCCCAGCTGACGCGATCCTTGGTCAGATCGATCGCGGGCGGCGAGGAGGTCAGCGAGGCGGCGGCAAAGAACAGGGTGAAGCCGATGCCAATCTCGATCTCGGCGAAGCGCTTCAGCCGGATGATCGGCGTCGTCGGATCGGCGCGCAGCCGCTCGACCAGCAGGTAATTCATCCCACCCAGCGCCAGCAGCGCCAGGAACATCGTCACCTTGGTGCCGACCATGACGCCGTAGGCCGTGCCATAGAAGCCGTCCCAGGCGCCGACATAGAGCACGCCCATGGTGACGCCGGAGATCAGGATGCAGGCGACGCCGATCGTGGACATCTGCGAGAAGCGCTTGCCGACGCGGCGCCAGGCGAGACCGTCGTGACAGCGGGCGAGCGCCATGATGAAGCTGGGAATGCCGCCGATCCAGATCGCCGCACCCAGTTGGTGCAGCGCCTCGACGATCATCAGCGGCACGCGGTCTTCGAGCCGGGCCGCGGCATGGGTCGTGCCGGTCGCCGCCGCCAGCACGATGACGAGCCCCGCCAGCAGCAAAGCGGCCGGCGCCCGATCGTCCCGCCCGGCGAGCAACAGCGCCAGCAGGATGGCGCCCGAGAGCTTGACCAGGCTGTAGAGCGCGAATTCGGCACCCAGCACGCCGATCAGATCGAGATCGACCGTGCCGGCCAGCACGGAGCCTTGCAGCGCCAGCGTGGCGCCTTCGGCCAGGATCAGCCCGAGCATGCTCCAGAACGCGATCTGCCGCGTGCGCTGCCGGATCGTTGTGCCGGCGGCACCCAGTTCCGCTTCGAACGGCCGCGCCAGAAACACCAGGAACAGCACGCCGCCCAGCGCCATCGATTGCGCGACGATGGTCAGCCCGTGGACGATGACCGACAGATAGGCGAACAGATCGAGCAGAAGCGCCATGGGACTGCCTAATTGCCGACGGTAAAGGGCACGTCGCCGCGCGTGATATGGCCATCGGTCGCCAGCACCTGCCAGCGCAGCGAGTAGGCGCCGGGCGGCAAGGCGGCGGAGGTCGCGAGGCCGTCGTCGGGCGACGCTTCGGCGATCGGCAGCACCTTGGTGCTGCGGTCGGGCAGGGTGAGGGTCAGGCGCGAGCGCTTGTGATCGATCCGCGTATTGTAGCGCAGGGTGAATTCGACCGGCTGGGCGACAACCTTGGCGTTCGCCGCAGGGGTCGAATCGAGCAGGATCGCATGTGCCCAGGCCACGGCCGGCGTTGCCGCGAGAGTCAGTGAAATCAGGAATCGGGACAATAGCCGCATCGTCATGCCTGTGTCTTCGAGGGGCGGGTGAAACGCTCGGGGGCGGTGTAGCGCAGCCGCGGTTACGCTGTCCATCGTCCCGCTGGGATGGCAGAGCTTCGAACCCGGCTTTGCCTTGCCGAACCAAACCGGCTTATCCTTCGAAATCAACCGACCGTAGAGCCGGCATGCCGGGAGGCGTACTGCGATGAATTTCGACTTTTCGGACGAGTTGAAACAGCTGCGCGATCAGGCGCGGAAGTTTCTGGCCGAGCATTGCCCGCCAGCGGCCGCGCGCCGCGTGCTGGAAGGTGACAGGCCCTACGACCGAGGCCTGTGGTTGAGGCTGGCGGAAATGGGCTGGCTCGGCGCCGCGGTGCCCGAGGAATTCGGTGGGGCTGGTCTCGGGCATGAGGGGTTGTGTGTGCTGGCCGAGGAACTGGGCCGTGCGCTGGCGCCGGTGCCGGTCGCGTCATCGATTTATCTCGTAACCGAAACGATCCTGGCCGCCGGCAGTGCGACACAGAAGGCGGCCTATCTGCCCGGTCTGGTCGCGGGCGAGCGCATCGGCACGCTGGCGCTGGCCGAAGGGATCGGCAATCCTGATCCGGCGCGCATCGAAACGACGGTCTCCGCGGGCAAGATTTCCGGCATCAAGCTGCCGGTCGCCGATGGCGGTATCGCCGATCTCGCTCTGGTGCTGGCGCGCGAAGGCGGACAGCCTGCCTTGTTCCTGGTCGATCTTGCCGGGCCGGGCGTCGCGCGCGCGACCGTCGCCACGATCGATCCCAGCCGCGACCATGCCCGCATTACCTTCACCGAGGCGCCGGCCGAACCGCTGGGCGCGGCCGGCGAGGGCTGGGCGATCCTGCGTCGAGCACTCGATCGTGCCGCCATCCTCGTCGCTTTCGAGCAGATCGGCGGCGCCCAGGCGTGCCTTGAGATGGCGCGGGATTATGCGCTGGAACGCTATGCCTTCGGCCGGCCGATCGGCTCGTTCCAGGCGATCAAGCACAAGGTGGTGAGTGCGGCCAAGCGCCAGGACATCGCGTCTTTCGGCATGGATCTGATGGGCATGGCCGGCGCCATCGCCGATCCGGCACTGGCGCCGATGCAGGGCTTGTTTCAGGAGGCGCTGCTCGACGCGCCCGGCTTGCGCATTGCAGGCGGCACGGACGAGGTGCTGCGCAACGTCATCGCCGAGCGGGTGCTGGGGTTGCCCGGTGATATACGGGTGGATAAGGACGTGCCCTACAACAAGATTCCAACCGGCCGGGGCTGAAAAACGTCGGTGCGGCGGCGCGGCGGCGCCGGTTGCGGGCGAGAGACCAGATTCGATCGAGCCTGACCTGTGGTCGCATTGTGACTACATTGAACCCTGAACCCTGAACCCTGAACCCTACGCCTCATCTTCATCCCTACGATGATATTCGGAAT
>JAXDMU010000135.1:0-3141 GCA_034665905.1 Aliidongia sp.
CACACCCGCGTGGTGCAGATCAGCCATCGCTACGGCATGATCCTGTTCATCGCTTCCGAGGTGATGTTCTTCGTCGCCTGGTTCTGGGCCTTCTTCAACTCGGCGCTGTTCCCCGGCGACGCGGTTCACGCCACCCGCGAGGTGCTGTTCGGCGGCGTGTGGCCGCCGAAGGGCATCGAGACCTTCGACCCCTGGCATCTGCCGCTGTTGAATACGCTGATTTTGCTGACCTCGGGCACCACCGTTACCTGGGCGCACCACGCGCTGTTGGAGAACGACCGTAAGGGCCTGAAATACGGTTTGATCCTGACCATCTTGCTCGGCGCGACTTTCACCTGCGTGCAGGCTTCCGAATATGCCCACGCCGCGTTCGGCTTCGCCGGCAACATCTACGGCGCGACCTTCTTCATGGCGACCGGCTTCCACGGTTTCCACGTGCTGGTCGGCACCATCTTCTTGATCGTGTGCCTGATCCGCGCCTATGCCGGGCATTTCACGCCGACCCAGCATCTCGGCTTCGAATTCGCCGCCTGGTACTGGCATTTCGTCGACGTGGTGTGGCTGTTCCTGTTCATCTGCATCTACGTCTGGTTCCACGGTGCCGAAACCGTGGCCCACGCTGCGCATTGAGAGCTCTTTACTTTTTGAGCGCGATCGGACGCCGATCGCGCTCTTCACTGGGCTAAAACGGGCGGCCGCAGGGCCGCCCTTTTTATTTCTGGCCTTTTATTTCTGGCCTTTGCTCTCTACCCGGCGAGAGGCTTCGGTTGGATCGACGAGTGCTGATGGACGATCATCCATGCGCCGCCCTGCGTGACCAGCACAAAACTATACCGCGCGGGGAAGATCACCGTCTGGCCGTCGACGGTGCGCGTGAATTCGTAGTGACCGGCATCGATGGCGCAGGTCTCGGAAATCGGCGACAGGACGTGCGGTCCGAGTTTGACCTTGAGTCCCGCGCGGACTGCGTCGAAAAAATAGCTCCTGACATCCGCGGGCGAGGTGGCGAGGTTCTGCGCCAATGTCCCCCAGATCGTGGCGTCAGGCACATAAAGCGCGGCGATCGCCGCGGCCTGGCCTTCATTGAAAGCCTCGGCCCATCGCTTCACGACCCCGTAAGCCTCGCTCATCGCTTTAAATCTCCGCCAAATTTGGGTTGATGAAAGACAGCGCGTTTTTTGTGATAAACCGTCTTATCATGAATGAATGTACCAGCGATCCGCAGGACCCGCCGACTGTCTTCCAGAGCGCGCTGCGCGGGCTTGGCTGCAAATGCCCGCGCTGCGGCGTAGGTAAATTGTACGGAGGTTTCCTGAACCTGCGACCAAGCTGTGCAGCCTGCGGGCTCGACTATACCTTCATCGACACCGGCGATGGCCCGGCCGTGTTCATCATCATGATTGCCGGCGCCATCGTGGTCGGCTGCGCGTTGATCGTGGAGGTGAAATACCAGCCGCCATTCTGGCTTCACGCGGTGCTGTGGCTGCCGCTCATTCTCGCGACCACGCTGTTGCCGCTGCGCGCCATGAAGTCGCTTCTGATCGCGCTCCAGTTTCATCACAAGGCCGCCGAAGGCCGGCTGATTGACCGCGAGCCGAAATGATCGCGGCATCCGCAACCCGGCGCGGCACCAGCTTCGGCGTTTTCACGCTTGTGATGGTGATGCTGCTCATCAGCCTCGGGCTCTGGCAATTGCAGCGCCGGGGCGAGAAGCACGCGTTGATCACGGCGTTGACCGAACGGCTCGCGGCCACACCCGAACCGCTGCCGCCACCTTCGCAGTGGAGCGCGCTTCACCCCGCTGCCGATGAATTCCGCCGCGTCCGTTTCTCAGCCACCTATCAACGCGTTCCCGACGCAATGGTCTACAGCTCCGGCTCCGCGGTGCGCGACGATATTTCCGGCCCCGGCACATGGGCTTTTCTACCCGCGCGTTTGCCAAGCGGCGAGACGGTCGTGATCAATGCCGGATTCGTGCAGAACACCATGCAGGAGCGCGCCCAAGAGGATCGCGCGGTGACGCCGCTCATCACCGATGAGCCGGTCATATTGACCGGCTACATCCGTTTTCCCGAAGCCGCCGGCGCGCTGACGCCCTCGGAAAACCTCGCCAAACGGCTGTGGTTCACCCGCGATCATCTTGCGATGGCACGCACGCTCGGCTGGGGCTCTGATGGCAAGCCGGTTGCGCCGTTCTACATCGACCTGGAGCAGCCGCTGCCGGCAAGCGGCATCCCGAAACCCGGCCCGCTGCACGTCCACCTCAACGACGATCATCTGCAATACGCCATCACGTGGTTTGTGCTGGCGGGCGCGGTGGTGATCGCCTTCGGGGTGTGGTTGCGAGGGCGAAGGCGGGCTTCGTCACCCCGGGAGTAAGACTTTCGACAGCGCGAGCGATGAAGGTTGTGGCTTGGGCGGACATCCGCTCTTGGAGTGGGTTGCGGACTTCCGCCGGACATGGCGCCATGTCTGAAATGTCTAGCCCTCCGCGACCGCGTCGCCCCACGGCTGGAATATCTCCGTGGCGCCGCTATTGGTCGTGCCCTCGCGCAGTACCGCGCTTGGGCAGGCGAACTTCATCGGCTGGGTCTGCACGCGCGCCTCTTCGTAATCAAAGCGCGCCCGCAACGCTTCCCGCACCGGTGTCGGCAGACGGACATCGCCGATCACCACCGCGCCTTCGCTTGCATCGATGCGGGGCTGGTGGATCGCGGCATCCAGATCCATGCCGTAATCCATCACGAAGGACAGCATCTGCGTCACCGCCGGCAGGATGCGCCGCCCACCCGAGGCGCCAAGGGCAAGGCGTCGGCCATCGGCTGCGTGTGCCACGACCGGCGTGTAATTGGTCAGGCAACGCTTGCCCGGTTCAAGCGAATTGGCGCCGCCCGGCGCGGGGTCGAACCACATGATGCCGTTGTTCATGAGGACCCCGCTTTGTGGCAGCACGAACTTGGAGCCGAAAATCGACAACAGGGTTTGCGTCACCGCCGCCATGTTGCCTACGCTGTCCACCACCGAGAAATGCGAGGTGCAGGCCGGCGCAAGCTGCTCCGCGCCCAGCGCGCGTCGGCCGTCGGCATCGCCCATGCCCTGCAGTCGTTCGGTGTAGGCCGAATGAAGCGCCAGAGCAAAGGC
>JAXDMU010000136.1:0-7567 GCA_034665905.1 Aliidongia sp.
GTGCGCCGCGGCATGACCGGCGCCATCCTGCATATTTCCAAGATCGTGCCGCTGCACAAGATCCCCAAGGAAGAGGTCGAGATCGCCGAGGATCTGATCTTCGACCGCCGCCGCGACGGCTACGACCCGCTGCATGCCTTCATGGCGCTGTTCCAGGACCGCAAGGCCGAGGCGTCGGTCAAGAAGGCGCGGGCCGAGCGGGTCGAGGATCGGCTGACCCAGCGCATCGTCGATGGCGACCGGATCGATCTCGAAACGGATTTGGCCGAGGCGATGACCAAGCATCCGCCGCTCGACATCATCAATAATTTCCTGCTCGACGGCATGAAGGTGGTCGGCGAACTGTTCGGCGCCGGCAAGATGCAATTGCCGTTCGTGCTGCAATCGGCCGAGACGATGAAGGCGGCGGTCGGCTTCCTCGAACCGCATATGGAAAAGGCCGACGGCCAGCAGAAGGGCACGATCGTGCTCGCCACGGTCAAGGGCGACGTCCATGACATCGGCAAGAATCTGGTCGATATCATCCTGACCAATAATGGCTATCGGGTGATCAATCTGGGGATCAAGCAGCCGATTGCCGCGATCTTGCAGGCGGCGGTCGAGCACAAGGCCGATGCCGTCGGCATGTCCGGGCTGCTGGTCAAATCGACCGTCGTGATGCGCGACAATCTGGAAGAGATGACGCGGCAGGGTCTGGAAATCCCGGTCATTCTGGGCGGTGCCGCACTCACCCGCCGTTATGTCGAAGAGGATTGCAGCAATTCCTATGGCAGTGGCCGGGTTGCCTATGCGCGTGACGCCTTCGACGGCCTCGACCTTATGGAAAAGGTTGTGCAGAACAAGTTCGACCCGTGGCTCGCTGAATTGCGCGCCAAGCGCGCGGGACGTCCGGTCAACACCCGCCGCACGCTGGGTCAGGCGGCCCAGGCCAAGCCGCTGCGCCCGCTCGATCTCGAAGAAATCCGGCTGCGGCGCGACGAACTGAACAGCGGCGAGCCGGTGCCGGTGCCGCCTTTCTGGGGCGCGCGTATCATCGAGGAGGCTCCGGTCAAGGCGCTGCTGCCGTTTCTCAACGAACGCATGCTCTATCAATTTCACTGGGGCTATCGCAAGGAAGGGCGCACGCTCGACGAGTTCAAAGGCTGGGCGCACAAGGAGTTGCGACCGATCCTCGCGCGCATCGTCGAAGAGGCGCTGACCGAAAAGATCCTGCTGCCGCAAGCGGCCTATGGCTATTGGCGCTGTGCCGCCCAGGGCAATGACGTGATCCTGTTCGGCGATGACGGCACGAGCGAAGCGGCGCGCTTCACCTTTCCGCGCCAGGACAAGGAACACGGCCTGTGTATCGCCGATTTCTTCAAGGACGTCGATGCCGACAGCCGCGACGTGATCGGGCTGCAAGTGGTGACGATGGGCGATCGGGCATCAACTGTAGCGCGTGAATGGTTTGCCCAGAACCGCTATCAGGATTATCTCTATTTGCACGGGCTTTCGGTCGAGATGGCCGAGGCGATGGCGGAGTATGTCCATAAGCGCATCCGTGCCGAACTGGGCTTCGCGCGCGATGAGGCACGCGATCTCGACGGCATGCTGCGCCAGGGCTATCGCGGTTCGCGCTATTCCTTCGGCTATCCGGCCTGCCCGAACGTCGCCGATCAGAAGCAGATCCTGGCGCTGCTCCGCGCCGAGGAAATCGGCATCGTGCTGTCGGACGAGGATCAACTGGAGCCGGAGCAATCGACCAGCGCCATCGTGGTGACGCACGGCCAAGCCAAGTATTTTTCGGTGTAGGGAGTCGGTGCGTTGGCGTTAGACTGGCGGTGTCCCCGAGCGGGAGGCCGGACGCTGAGGGTTTCGTCCATCACGTGCCGAGCCAAAGTGGTGAGCCAGGTGCGCCCATCCTTGTGTGCTCCTCAAGTTCGGAGACGGCGTCGGCGATGGTGGTCAAGAACGAACGCGGGCGTGCCGCCTCCAAAATCTTCGCACGGCGTCTGAATCAGGCGCTGGAGCATCACCGCGCCGGCCGGTTGGACGAAGCGGAAAAGCTCTATAAATGGGCGATGGTGGCGGACCCAGGCGAGGCCGATGCCCCGCACTATCTTGGTGTCCTGGCGCATCAGCGCGGCGATCACGGCAAGGCCGTCGAACTGATCGGCCGGGCGGTGGCGGCGCGGCCGGACGCGCCGCAGATGTTGTGCAATCTGGCCGAGGCGCAGCGTGCCGCGGGCCGGCCGGTCGAGGCGGAAGCGTCGTGCCGCCGCGCGCTCGCGCTGCGCGCCGACTATCCCGAGGCGCTGCTCAACCTCGCCGCCGCGCTGTTTCAACAGAAGCGTTTCGCCCTGTCGGAAGCAGCCGCGCGCACGGCGCTCGACCGGCGCCCCGGCTTTCCCGGCGCGGCCTTGATCCTGGCCGATGCGCTCCGGGAGCAGCGCCGAATCCATGATGCGGAGGGGGCCTATCGCCGGGTGCTGGCGGCGTTGCCCGATCATTGGGCGGCCCTGGCCAATTTCGGCTTGATGCTGGTGCAGGCCGGCCGGATGGAGGAAGGGTTGGAACTCTGCCGCCGCGCCGCGGCCCAGCCGACCGACAGCGCCCTGCCGGCGCAGAATCTCGGTTGGGTGTTGCTCGAATATGGCCGGCTCGACGAGGCGATGGCGATCCTGGAGCAGGCGCTGGCGCGCGCGCCCAACGTCCCCAAGCTTAGCCTGCTCATCGGCATGGCCTGGGACGAACTGGGCGAGATCGTCGAGGCGCGGCACTGGCTGGAGCGCGCGCTGCAACTCGACGAGAGTCTGCTTGAGGCGCGCGTGCGCATCGCCGGGCTGGAAGCGGATATCGACAATCACCAGCGGGCGATCGAGATCTTCGATTCGGTACTGGAAATCGATCCCAATCGGGTCGACGCCCTGGTCGGCAGGGCAAAGGCGCGGCTTTCGCTCGGCGATGTCGATGGCGCGGTCGCCGATCACCGCGAAGCGATCCGCCTGCATCCCGAATCGGCCGCCCTTCATGCGGCACTGGGCAGCACCCTGTCGAGTGCCGGCGACATTGCGGGCGCGGTTGCGTGCCAGCGCGCGGCGATCGCGCTCAACAATCGATGCGTGCCGGCCTATGCCGGACTGCTCACGACCTTGCGCCACAAGGCCGGCGACGAGGAGTGTTCCGCGGCAATAGCGCTCCTCAATGCGCCCTGGATGACCGATGAGCGGCGTGCGGGCCTGCATTTCGGCCTGGCCGCCTACTACGACGGACGGGGCGATTGGAACACGGCGGCCGAGCAGATGGTGCAGGCCAATGCGCTCAAAAAGGCGACCGATGCAAGTCGCCACCGGATCTACAGCCCTGAGCAGCATGAAGACTTCGTCGATCAGATCGTCGAAACCTTCACGCCGGCCCTGTTCGATCGTTTGACGGGTCTTGGTTCGGACAGCGAACGGCCGGTGTTCATCGTCGGCATGCCGCGTTCGGGCACCACGCTCACCGAGCAGATCATCGCGAGCCACCCCGCGGCGTTCGGCGCGGGCGAGCGGCCCTTCGCCCGTCACAGCCTGGCGCTTCTGCCGCATATCCTGGGCCGCCCGCAGGACGACCCGCTAAGCTGCGTGCATGCGGCCGACCGGGCGGCGCTTCAGGCGGCGGCCGGATGGCATTTAACTCAGCTTGCGGCGCTCGATGGCGGTGCGATGCCGAGGATCGTCGACAAGATGCCCGACAATTACAACATGCTGGGGTGGCTGGCAGTCCTGTTCCCGCGCGCCCGATTCATCTATTGTCGGCGCGATCCGCGTGACATCGCCCTGTCCTGCTGGATCACCAATTTTGCCGCGATCCGTTGGGCCAACGATCTCGACCATTTGACCCGGCGCATCCAGCAGCACCGGCGGTTGATGGCGCACTGGCGCCAGGTGCTGCCCATGCCCGTGCTGGAGGTCGATTACGAAGCCATGGTCGCGGACCAGGAGGGCCAGAGCCGTCGGCTGATCGATTGGCTGGGACTCGACTGGGACGAACGCTGCCTGTCTTTCTTTGAGACCGAGCGGCTGGTTCGCACCGCCAGCGTCACCCAGGTGCGCGAACCGATCTACCAGCGATCGGTGGCGCGGTGGCAACGCTACGAGACCATGCTGGCGCCGCTGTTGGCCGGTCTCATCTAAGGGATTGGCGGCAAACAATCGTGCGCATCAACATTTCCCCTATTGAGCTAAATTTATTGACAAATCGGCAGATGGGTGAAATTACTGTCAGCTAAGCCATTGTTTTTTTTCGCTATAGCTTTAACCAACCTGCATACGAATACCATCGTATTCTCCTGTACGGTTACCGCTTTTATTGAAAAAAATTGAGAATTTCTGTTGAACTTATCGGCGTGCGGGTGTTAGATCCTATCTTGGCTACGCTGGGTGCAAGACGATGGACCAAAAGTTCTCGAAGCTCCGCTTTAAGGAGTTCACCAAGGCCGCGGCGGCGGCGGCGGTTGGCGGCGCGCTGGTGCTACAACCGGTCGCGGCCATGGCAACGCCGGTGAATATCGGGAGCGGAACCGGGGCGATAACCATTACCGTGGGCAATGCGGTTTGGCATCTCAACAACAATATCACCTTCCAGTCCACCAGCAGCAACTGGGGCTTCTCAGAAGGCAGTCTCCATACCGCCTCCGGCACCCGAGACGACGCTTTTGATGGCGCCCTCAGCTGGCTGGTCAACGGGCCGGCGCCGCTTGGCGGCTATGTCAGTCCGAGCGGAACCGTCGACATTACGCCGTTCCCATTGAACCCCGCTGCGGGGACGACGGTGACCGGGGCGCCGCAGAATTTGGCGGGCCTGACCGTCACCGGGCAAATCTATTTCTCGCCGGTCAAGGCCGTGGCGCGCTCGCTCCTGATCATGCAGAATCCGACTGGCGCGCCGATCACGGTGACGGTGGAAAACGCCACCAACAGGGGGTCGGACAACAACACCATCATGCAGGCCACCAGCAGCGGCGACGCTGCGTTTGATTCGACCGATAATTGGCTGGTTAGTAGCGAAACTGCGAATCCGACCACGGCCAACGATCCGATCCTGACCTTCGCCTTCAGCCAGGCGACCGCCGCCGTACGGGGCACACCCAACCCGGCGCCGGCAAATGGCAATGACAAATTCTTTGAGTTCTACACCGTCACGGTCCCGGCCGGGGCGACTCGCAGTGTGATGATGTTCGTCCAGATGTCGGATACGGTGGCGCATGCCGTCGCCGACGCGGCCTTGTTCAACACGAACGCGTCGCTCCAGGCGACCGATTATCTCACCGGCCTCAGCGCGCTTCAGCAAGGCCAGATCGTCAATTGGACCCTCAATCCCCACCCCATCCCGGTACCCACCCTCAGCCAATGGGCTCTGATCGGCATGGCGGGGCTATTGGGTTTGGTCGGGCTGAGCCGGGCCGGGTTCTTGGGGCGCCGTCGCCATCGTCCGACGCGCGCGTTGTGAGCGGCCGTCCAATCGCCTGTGCCACGGGTAAGTCAGCGGAATTGGAGAACGGGATGATAAAATTCGCCGCCGCCGGGCTCGCGATCGGTCTGATGTTCACGAGCGCGACTTCGTCTGACGCTTTTGCTGCGACCGGTGGCCAGACCTGCTTCGTCGAGCTTCAGCGCCTCTGCCCCAATCAGACGGGGAGCGCGCTGAAACAGTGCAGGAACGCCAACAGGGCCAACTTTTCGGCCGCATGCAAACAATCCCTGGCGGCCGCCAACATGACGTTGAAGGACGTCAAACCCGAACGCCGGTGAGCACAATGCCGCCACGGCGGTGTCAGGACCGGTCAGCGCCGTCGAACTGGACGGCGGTGCGCTACCTGACCGGTTTTGGCGTGCTCTCGATCGCCGGGATCGCGGCCTTGCTGGTGGAGCCGGTTGACACCGGTTTCATTCAGCCGTTCAGCCATGGCCTCGCGGTAATTTCGGCCGCTGCCGTCAATCTCTTCGGCGGCAATGCCGCGACGCAAGGACCCATCCTGAGGCTGGTCGAGAACGGTAGCGGTGTTGAGATTGCCAATGGCTGCAATGCCATCGAAGCCTCGATCCTGCTCGCCGCTGCCATCCTGGCCTTCCCGGCACGCCTGGGGCATCGACTGCTCGGTGCGACCGTTGGCTTCCTGTTGCTCCAGGCGGTGAACCTGCTGCGCATCATCAGTCTGCTCTATCTCGAACGCTACGCCCAAGGGTGGTTCGATTTCTTCCATCTCTATCTGTGGGATGGGTTGATCATGCTGGACGGGTTGCTGATCTTCCTGCTCTGGCATCGATGGCAGGACCGGCCGCCCCTGTCCGCTGCGGCCTGAGACAAGGCGCTATGGACCGGCACGGCCGATTCCGGTTCGCCCTGGTCGCGTTGCTGGCCCTCGTCCCGCTCATGGCGTTATGGTGGCTGTCCGTTGATGGCGTGATTGCCGCGATGCGCCCGCTGGTTCTCTGGTTCGCCGCTCAACTTCTTCCGGTGCGCGATCTGCTGCCCGACGGCAAGGGCGGCTGGATCGCCCAGACCAGCTTGGAAGTCACGGCCGGCAAATGGATAAAAGCGCGCCAGGAGGCCAACTTCCCGGTCGAGGCTTTTTTGCTGCGGCGCTACCTCGTCGCGTGGCCGTTCTTCTTCGCGTTGGCGCTGGCGCCGCCGCGCGCACCCCGGCTGGGATTGATGCTGTTGGCCGGCTTCGCCGCCTTGCTGCTGATTTTCGTGCTGTCGGCCGGTGCCGTGCTGTTCGTGTTCGTCGCCGTGCTCGTCAATCATGCGCCCAGTCCGGCCGACCGGGATCAACTCGTGCCACCGCTGTTCTACGTCACGGGGCCACGTTATAGCGATGCCGCCTTCTTCCTCGCCGGGCTTGCCTTCTACGTCACCAGCTATGTCCTGCCCTTGCTGGCGCCGGTCATGCTGTGGCTCGGGCTCAACCCCATGGCGCAGCGCGTCGTGCTAACGGGGAAATCAGCACGCTTCAAATAGCATGTGACCCAGCGGAAAAGCCTGGAATTATGGCCGACAACAATGCGAATCGATGTCCACCGGCTGCTTGCGCGGTCAGGTCAAATCCTTTGCGGTTCTCCGCCATGAGGTTTGGTCCGACCAGCGCAAGAAACCCGGTGGAGCAGCGGTCGAGATGCGGCGGATTGCGGCGCCTGGGCTCTATGGCCCATGCGAATCTGCCGCAAAAAATCAGCGACCGCAGGACGCAGCGGGGCATAGGCCTCCGGCCCGCTGCAAATTCGTCAAGAACGTGGTATCGGTCGTCGAGCCGGAATCGCCCGCTGGACCGACGCTATCGGAATGGATACGGGAACCGATGGAGGATTCCTGCCACGCATGATGCTGGGCCGGTGACGAATCCGGCATGTCGCACGCCGCGAGGACCAATCCAGCTAACAACAGAATAGCTAACCTGCGCATTTCGATAGTACCTTTTCACACTGCTGTCCGGTTAAAACGCGAATAAATTCAACTGGTTAGTTATTTGCGAAGTATCGGGTCTGTATTCCTCGATGTTAAGTGCTTGTTTCATATCAATTTTCTCGAAGAGCGTGACCGAAAAAAC
>JAXDMU010000137.1:0-4414 GCA_034665905.1 Aliidongia sp.
CGCATCGGAAGCGGTCGTATGCGCGTTGTAAGGCAGGGTGTCGAGGAACAGGTCCGCCAGCCGATGGCGTGCCAGATGGTCTTCCAACGACACTCTGCGGGCGAAAACCAGGCGTGTAGGATCGACCCCGCGCGCCGCGGCTTCCCGGCGCAGGTTCGTCTCGGCCGTAGCCCGGTCGCAAAATAGCCAAAGCACGCTGCCCGCGACCCGCTGCAGAAGTCGTATCCAGATATCGAAGAGCTCCGGCGTGATCTTGTAGCTGTTGTTGAAGCAGCAGAACACGAAGCCCAATTCCGGCAGTCCGCTTTCGGCCCGGCTTGGAGCGACTGCGGCGATGCGGCGCTGCCCGTCATTCACTTGGTAGCAGCCCGGCAGATGGATGATGCGCTCGGTCCAGAAAGGCTGCTGATCGAACGGCAGCACAATCGGATCGGCGATGACGTAATCGATATAGGGCGCGCCGGTCGTTCCGGGATAACCCAGATAACTGACCTGAAGCGGCGCCGGTCGGCGGGCGAAGATGCCGAAGCGGCTGTCCTTGGTGTGGCCCTTGAGATCGATCGCGATATCGACGCCGAGATCGGCCAGCATTGCCGCGATGGCCGCATCGCTTTCGGCCCGCAGATCGAGAAAGCGATCGAAACCGCGAACGAGCCGCGCCCGCATTGCGCTGGAATCGTCGGGCCCAAAAGACACCCCGAAGACCTCGAAGGCCGACCGGTCATGCCGCTCGAACAGTTCCGCCATCAGGAACGCGGTCGCATGCCGATGGAAATCGGCCGAGAGGTAGGCGATGCGCAGCCGGTCGCCGCTGCCCGCCCGCGGTCGGAAGCAGGGTGGCTCGATCGGCGGACAGGTTGCCGCGACAAAACGTCGCGCACAAACCAGCTGCTCGGCCGGGCTCAGCGGCAATGCCAGCGTGACGAAGGGCGAGACCGCCGCGGAGCCTTGCGCAAGCCGCGTCCGCACGGCCGCGAGATCGGCATCATACTCGGTCCAGTCGCAGCCGAGCAGCCGCGCGATGATCCGTTCGTTGAACGCGTCGCCATAATCGGGATCGAGCGCCAGCGCCTGACCGAACGCCGCCGCGGCCTCGCCGTGACGTTTCAGCCGCTGGAGCACGCAGCCGCGATTATAGGACGCCTGTGCGTGACCAGGTGCCACAGCCTCGGCCTGCGCGTACATTTCGATCGCCTCTTCGGGGCGGCCCTGTTCCTTCAGAACATTGCCCAACGCAACGAGGCTTTCGACGAGATCGGGCTGGAGATCGAGTGCCCTACGCAGGCTCGGTTCGGCGGCAGCAAAATCACCCTGCCGATAAAGCGCATTGCCCAGATTGTGATGCAGCACCGCACGATCCTGTGCGAGTGCCGCCGCCTGCCGAAAGCGCTGCACGGCGTCGTCGAGCCGGCCCAGTTCCTGAAGCGTCAGGCCCAGATCGTTGAGCAGTTCGATCGAGTGGGGCTCGACGGCCAGCACGGCCTCGAAACACCGGGCGGCTCCGGCGAAGGCGCCGCTTTCCCTGAGCGTGCGCGCCAGATTGTAGCGCGCATCAGTAAAGCCCGGATCGAGCGCCAACGCGCGGCGATAGCTCGCGACCGCTTCGTCCAGCCGGCCCAGATCCTTGAGTGCATTAGCGTAGTTGCTGTGGATGACCGCGACGTTCGGCGCCGCCGCCAGCGCTTGGCCGATTAGCACCAGCGCTTCCTCCGCCCTGCCCTGCTGCTGGCGCAGCACGCCCAGCAGATGCAATGCGTTCACCTCGCCCGGGTCACGATCGAGAAGGGCGCGATAGACCCGTTCGGCTTCGTCCAGCCGCCCCAACTGGTGCAGGCCGACCGCCTGAGTAAGATTCGCGACGCTCATCCGCCGGCCGGTACGGCAAAGCCCTCGGGCGCCAATCCCAGGTCATGCCGCTGCATCATCTGCTCGTAGGCCGCCTCCAGCCCGATCCGGAAGCGGTTGCCGTCGAAAAGCGCCGCATTCGCGGCGTTGGCCTTGAGCTTGGTCCGGATCGCCGTCAGCCGGGCCGGATCGCGCGCCAACGTCATCGCGAGTGCCGCATAGGTTTCGAGATCCTGGGCGATCAGTTCGGGAAGATTGAGCGCGGTCAGCAGGCTGGCGGCGACCCGCCCGGCGAAGCCGGTTCCAAGACAGGTCACGAGCGGCAAGCCCATGCGCAGCGCGTCGCTGGCCGTGGTGTGGGCGTTGTAGGGCAGCGTGTCGAGAAACAGATCGGCCAGCCGATGCCGGGCCAGATGCCGCTCGCGCTCGACGATCGGGGCGAAGATCAGGCGTTCAGGATCAATGCCGCGCACGCTGGCATACCGTTTGAGTCGGCGCATAGCAGCGTCATTGTCGTGCAGCAGCCAGAGCACGCCATCCGGCACCGCGGCGAGCAGATCGAGCCAGAGCCCGAAGATGTCCGGCGTGATCTTGTAGCTGTTGTTAAAGCAGCAAAAAACGAACACCCCATCCGGGAGGCCGCATTCCTGTCGGCTGGGCGTCTCCGTCGGCACAAGGCAGTGGGCATCATTGACCTGATAGCAGCCGGGCAGATGAACGATCTGTTCGGTCCAGAAGGGCTGCTGGTCGCGCGGCAGCACGATCGGGTCGGCGATGACGTAATGGAGGAAGCGGGCGCCGACCGTGCCCGGATATCCCAGAAAGGCAACCTGCACCGGCGCCGGTCGGTGCGCCAGAATGCCGAGCCGATGGTCGAGGGTATGGCCCATGAGATCGATCGCGACATCAATCTCCAGCGCCGCAAGCCGGCGGGCAACCGCCGCGTCGCTTTCACCCCGGACATCGATGAAGCGATCGAAGCCGTGCATCAGCCGACGGCGAACCGGGCTGCCATCGTCCGGCCCGAACGAGATTCCGGTCACCTCGAAGCGCGTCCGGTCGTGCCGCTCGAACAGTTCGGCGATCAGGGCGGCCACGGCATGCCGGTGATAATTGGCCGAAAGATAGGCGAGCCGGATCACCCCGCCTTTCGCACGCCGGCTCCGGGACGGCAGCGGTTCGATCCGGCCGAAATCGCGCGTCACCGCATTCTCCGCGCATCGTTGATGCTGCGCTGGCGAGAGCGGAAACATCAGAGCGGCAAACGGGTCGAGACTGTAGGCATCATCATTTATCGCCCGGCCGAGCGTCGCCAGATCCTCGTCGAAACCGCTCCAGTCGCAGCCAAGGCGTTTGGCCATGAACAGGCTGACCGAGGCGCGGGCATGGCCTGACTCGACCATTATCGCCTGGCGAAATGCCGCCGCCGCGTCGTCGAACCGTTTCAGCGCCATCAGCACATTGCCGAGATTGTACCAGCCATCGGCAAAATCCGGGCGAAGGTCGATCACACACTGATATTCGGCGAGCGCCGCCTCGCGCTGTCCGACCGCCGCCAGGGTGCCGGCCAGATTGTTGCGGATCTCGGGTGACTCGGGATCAAGGTCGAGCGCCCGCCGGCATTCCGCAAGGGCCTCCTCATGCCGGCCGAGCCGGTTCAGGGCGTTGGCATGATTGATCCGGATTTCCGGCCGATCCGGCGCGTGGCCGACGGCCTCGCGCAAGGCCGCCTCCGCCTCATCCTCGCGGCCCAGCGCCAGCAAGGCCGTGCCCAAATTGGCCAGCAGCACGGGATCACCCGGCACCTGAGCCAGTGCGGCGCGATATTGCACCACCGCCTCGACCGGGCGTTCGAGCGCCTTCAGCACATTGCCGAGCGCGATCCGGCTGGCGGCGAGATCCGGTTGAAGCTTGAGCGCGCGCCGCAAGCTCGCCTCGGCGGCCGCGAATTCGCTCCGCTGGCACAGCGCATTGCCGAGATTGTGGTGCAGTACCGCTTGATCTGGCGCCAACCGGAGCGCCGCGCGATAGCGCTCGGCCGCAACGTCAAAGCGGTCGAGCGCGTCGAGGGCACGGCCCAGATCGTTCAGCATCTCGGCCGTGGCCGGCTCGATCGCGAGCACCACCTCGAAGCAAACGGCCGCGTCGGCGAAGGCGCCGCGCTCCTTCAGTAAGCGGCCGAGATTGCACTGCGCATCGGCAAAGCCCGGATTCAGTGCGATCGCCTGCCGATAGCTGCGCTCGGCCGCGTCGAGGCGCGCCAGATTCTTCAGGACGTTGCCGTAATTATTGTGAATCGCGGCGACACCGGGAGCCGCCGCGAGCGCCTGCCCGATCAGATCCAGCGCCTCTTCGCCCTTGCCCTGCTGCTGACGCAGCACGCCTAACAGATGCAGCGCGTTCACATCGCCGGGCGCGCGCTCAAGCACGGTGCGATAGAGGCTCGCAGCCTCGTCCAGCCGGCCGTGCTGATGCAGCGCCACCGCCTGCTGCAACGAGATTTCGGCAAACCGCGCGTCGGACAAGGCACCCTCACATCATCATTAGCCGAGCCGGACGATAGCGAACG
>JAXDMU010000138.1:0-4920 GCA_034665905.1 Aliidongia sp.
GTGTCATAGGCGGCGCGCGGAATCCACGGATCGTCGAGCGCGTGGATCACCAGGGTCGGAATTTGGATGTTGGCGGCATAGGCGCGCGCCGAGCAGCGGGCGTGGTAGTCGTCGGCCCCGGCGAAACCGTGGCGGGGCGCGATGAAGACCTCGTCGAATTCATAGAGCGACCGGCAATTGTCGATCGCTTGGCGTTCGTCGGCGGTCAGGACCGCACTTGCCGACAAGGCATCCGCCTTGATCTCGCTCAGCAGATGGCGGTGATAGACCCAATTGCGCGGCGCGCGGAGCCGGCGCGAGCTGATTGCCAGATCGAACGGGGCCGAGACCGAGACGGCGCCGAGCACCGCGATGCCGTGCGCGTCCTCGCCGAGGAATTTCAGCAGCATGTTACCGCCGAGCGAATAGCCTGCGAGCAGCAGCCCGTTGGCGCTAAGCGCGGCGGGGAGCGCGCGCAGGGCCGCCGCCAGATCCTCGCTGCGTCCGGCATGATAACGCCCGGTGCTGACGCGCTGGGAGGCGCCGGCACCGCGCAGATCGAGGCGCAGGATCGGATAGCCCAGGCCGCCCAAATGGTGGGCGGTGGTCACGACGTAATCGCTCGCCGCCGAACCGCTGAGCCCGTGGATCAGCACGATCAGCGGCTTTTCCCCGCCCGAATGATAATGCCCGATCAGCGCATCGCCGTCGCCCAGCGGCAGGACTACTTCACGACTCTCGGACAGCACGCCGCCGGCACCGCGAAACGAGTTGCGTAAGGTTTGAAGATCCGCGCCGAACCACGGTGCCCGCGGCCTGAAGGGCGGCAGATCGAGCCCCCGCAGGGCTGCGACTGCATGCATGGTTAAGGCCGCCTCAGATAATGCACGCTGAACAGATTTTCCGGGTCGGTCCAGCAATCGAGCGGCCGCCAGCCGGCCCGGCGGGCCAGTGCACGGAAATCCTCGATCGCGTATTTATAGGAATATTCGGTGTGGATGCGTTCCCCCGCGGTCAGGCGGAAGCCGTGGCCGGCGATATGGATCAACTGATCGACCCGGCTTTCGATATAGATTTCGATCCGCCCTTCCGCCTCATTGTAAAAACCGACATGGGCGAAGCGGCCGAGATCGAAATCGGCGCCCAGTTCGCGATTGATCCGGGTCAGCAGATTGAGATTGAAGGCCGCGGTGATGCCCTGGGCATCGTTGTAGGCGGCATTGAGGATCGGTGTGGGTTTCTTCAGATCGACGCCGACCAGCATGTCGCCACCGGGACCGACCAGGCGGCCACAGCTGCGCAGCAGATCGAGCGCTTCTTCCGGCACCAGATTGCCGATGGTCGAGCCGGGGAAAAACGCGACGCGCTTGCGGAACCCCGCCTGCAAGGCGGCCGGCAGCGCGAAGTCCCGGGTGTAATCGGCGCAGATCGCCGTGACCGGGATGGCCGGATGATCGAGCGCCACCGCCTCGGCCGCCCGGCGCAAATGCTCGCTGGAAATATCGACCGGGACATAGCCGCTGATCGCCGTCAGCAAATCCAGCAGCAGCCGGATCTTGTGGCTGGAACCGCTGCCCAGTTCGATCAACTGGACGCCCGGCCCCATCAGTTCGGCGATGCGTGGCGCTGTCGCCTCCAGAATGCCGCACTCGGTCCGGGTCGGGTAATATTCCGGCAGCCGGCAAATCTCGTCGAACAGCAGCGAGCCGCGCTCGTCATAGAGAAAGCGACAGGGGATCGTCTTGTGCGGCCGGCGAAACCCGCCGAGGATCGCGTCTTCGAAGCCTTCCTCGTCATGGCCGAGATCATGGAAGCGAACGAGCGGCTGAATCACGGCTCAAACCCCTTCTGCCAGGCGGACACCGCCGAAGCACCAACGCGCCGACGGGGGGAAGAAGTTCCGGTACGTGGCGCGGATATGTTCCTCCGGCGTGACCGCGGCGCCGCCGCGCAGCACCATCTGGCTGCACATGAACTTGCCGTTGTATTCGCCGATCGCCCCGGCGGGCGGGGTGAAGCCGGGATAGGGGCTGTAGGTGCTGGCGGTCCATTCCCAGGCATCGCCGAATAGCTGGCGCAAGCCCGTGCCCCGCGCGGGGGCCGGATGAAACCGCCCGGTGCCGGCGAAATTGCCGGTGAGTTTCTGTCCGGCCGCCGCGATTTCCCACTCGGCCTCGCTCGGCAGCCGCTTGCCGGCCCATTTGGCAAAGGCGTCGGCCTCGTAGAAGCTGACATGGACCACAGGCTCGGCCGGGTCGATCGGTTGCTCGCCCGCGAGCGTGAAGATGCGCCAGCCGGCGTCATCGCGGCGCCAGTAGAGCGGTGCTTCCCAGCCTTGCGCCTGGACCGTGTTCCAGCCGTCGGACAGCCAGAATTCCGCCCGGCGATAGCCGCCATCTCCGATGAAATCGCGGTACTCGCCGCAGGTCGCCAGACGATCGGCGAGGCGGAACGGCTCCAGCCACTGCTTGTGCCGCGGCCCTTCATTGTCGAAGGCGAAGCCCGCACCATCATGGCCGATCTCGACGAGGCCGCCGGGAAATTCAATCATCCGTACCGGTGGTGCGTCGATGACTTCGCGGATCAGCGGCGCGCGATAGGCCGGCAGCAGCGGATTCATCGAGAAGACATGCTTGATGTCCATCAGGATCAATTCCTGATGCTGCTGTTCGTGATGGATCGCGAGTTCGATCAGCGGTGCCGCCTGTTGCCATTGCGTCTCGTCCGCCGTCTCGATGAAGTGCGCGAGCGCCCCGGTGACATGGGTGCGATAGGCCAGCACCTCGGCGCAATTCGGCCGGCTGATCAGGCCGCGCTGGGGCCGGGCGTGGCGCGGGCCGATCGTCTCGTAATAGGAATTGAACAGATAGGAATAGTGGGTGTCATAGGGCGCCAGCCCGGCGATGCCTTCGAGCAGGAAATGTTCGAGGAACCAGGTGACATGCGCCAGATGCCATTTGGTCGGGCTGACATCGGGCATCGATTGCACGACCTGATCCTCGGGCGCCAACGGGACCGCCAGGGCTTCGCTCTGGGCGCGCATCGCCAGAAAGCGCCGCCGCAAACCAGTGCGATCGGCCGCCGGGTCGTGCCGGGAGATTTCCATCTGCGTCACCGCTTCATTCCTCCCGATTCATCACCGCTTAGGCGGGCGGGGCCAGTTCAACGGCCAGATGCCAGGTTCCGTCTTCGGTCACGAGCCTGTCACCCGGCACCGTTCCAGTGTCGTGCCACAAAATAGCCTCTGCCGATATGGCATGACCGAGATCGCCGAACAATGCCTTGATTCCATCGCCGCCATTGGCAGTGGGGCCGAGATGCAGAACTTTCACCGGCGTCTTGATCGAAACCTTATGCTCGCTCTTCAGTTTCCGCACGGCCGACAGAATGGCGATTCCGGCCGCACCGAGCGCTTCGGCGCCGTCATCGCCGGCCTGTTCGGCCAGTTTCGGCCAGTTGCCGCGGCGATGCACCGAGCCCAAACCGGCGAAGCGGCCGGGGAAATGCGCCTGATAGAGTTCCTCGGTCAGGTGCGGCAGGATCGGCGCGAACAGGCGCAGCACCGTCTCCAGGCAATGCCACAGCGTGAATTGTGCCGAACGCCGGCCGGCCGGCGTGCCGATCTCGCCATAGGCGCGGCCCTTGACCAGTTCCAGATAATTGTCGCAGAGATCGGACCAGAAGAAGCGCTCGACCGCTTCCATCGCATCGGCATAGTCGTAGGTCGTGAATTTCTCGGTGGCGATCCGCACGGTGCGCGCCAACCGGCTCAGAATCCACCGGTCGAACGCCTCAGTGACGGTGCCGGCGGCGAGATCGGCCGCCGGGCTCGCCGGTTGCTCGGTGAAATCCTCAAGTTGCAGCATCAGGAAGCGTGCCGCGTTCCACAGCTTGGTTTGCAGCCTTTTGCCGACTTTCAGCACCTCCTCGCTGAACACGGTATCGAGGCCGAGCCGCGAGGTCGCCGTCCAATAGCGCACGACATCGGCGCCGTATTTCGCCAGCATGTCGCGCGGGCCGATGGCGTTGCCCTTGGATTTCGCCATCTTGCCGCCGCTCTCGGCCAGCGCCCAGCCGCTGAGCGTGATGTCGTGCCACGGCACGCTGTCCTCATGGATCAGCGATTTCAGCACGGTGTAAAACGTCCAGGTGCGGATGATCTCATGCGCCTGGGGCCGCAGATCGGCCGGGAACAGCTTGGCATGCCGGTCGGGATCGGCGGCGAAGCGGGCGGCGATCGAATGGCTGTTGAGCTGCGGCGAGACCGAGCTGGTGGCCCAGGTATCGAGCACATCGGGATCGGGTTCGACCTCGTCGCGATTATAGCCGCGCGGCAGATCGACCAGTGGATCGACCGGCAGATCGTCGGGATGGGCCGGCAGAATCCGCCCTTCCTCGCCCGGCCGTTTGGAGTACCAGAAGGGCAGGGGCACGCCGAAATAGCGTTGGCGGCTGATGCACCAATCCCATTTCAGATTCTCGGTCCAGATCTCGAAGCGCTGGCGCATGTATTCGGGAAACCAGCGGATCTGCCGGCCCTTGGCGATCAGCGCTTCCTTCTTGTCGAGCACGCGCACGAACCATTGCGGCGTCACCAGGATTTCGAGCGGCGCGCCGGAGCGCTCGGCACTCGGCACCATCCGCGTGACCGGCGTGCCGCCCTTGATCCGGTCGGCTGCGGTCAGCAATTCGACGATCTTGGGACGCGCGATATTGACCGTCAGCCCCTCGATCTGCGCCGCGGCGGCCCGCGCGCCTTCGACATCGTGGCTCGGCCAGTCGGCGCCGCCGATGCCGTTGAGGCTGCCGATGCGGCCCTCGCGGGTCACGATCACGCGCAGCGGCAATTTGTGATCGCGCCACCATTCAATGTCGGTCGTGTCGCCGAAGGTGCAGCACATGACCATGCCGGTGCCTTTTTCCGGATCGACCCGCTCATCG
>JAXDMU010000139.1:0-3706 GCA_034665905.1 Aliidongia sp.
CTCGACTTCGCCGTCTCGCAAAGCACCGCCAAGGGGGACGATGGCGGGATCGCCGTTGGCACCGGCGACGATTACACGCGCTGTCTCGAGGCCGGCTCCATGGGCGATTACGCGCGCCGGCTCGGGATCGAGCACTATCCGTTCGTGCAGAAGCTGTTGCAGAACCCCGCCTACACCGAATTCTGGTCGGGCCAGGCGGTCGACAAGTGGATGGCGGCGCGTCCGCTGACCGTGCCGACGATGCTCGAGGTCGGCGAATGGGACCAGGAGGACAGCTATGGCGCGCCCGCCGTCTATCGCGCGCTCAAGGACAAATACGAAGGCACCGAGCTATTGCACCTGGTGATCGGTCCGTGGCGTCACTCGGGCGCCAACCATTATGGCTACGAGCTCGGCGCGCTGACTTTCAACGGGGACACGTCCGCACAGTGGCGCACCCAATGGATGAAACCGTTCCTCGACCATTATCTGAAAGGCACGCCCGACCCGCATACGCCGCCGGTGCTCTCTTATGCGAGCGGCGCCAACCGCTGGGAGGAATCGCCGCGCTGGCCAATGGGGACGCCCATGCCGCTGTTCCTGACCGGCGCCAATGGCGCGAGCTTCGACCGCCCGTCGACCGCCGGCCATGACGATTATCTGTCGGATCCGGCCAAGCCCGTGCCGTTCCTGCCGCGGCCGATCAACGCGGGCGACGCGGACCAGTGGCACACCTGGCTGGTGCACGATCAGCGCTTCGTCGAGGGCCGCGGGGATGTCCTCTCCTACACCAGCGCGCCGCTGACCAAGGCCGTGCACATCATGGGCCCGCCGCAGGTCGACCTGTTCGCCGCGACCACCGGGACCGACAGCGACTGGGCGGTGAAGCTGATCGACGTCTATCCCAATGAAACGCCGGAAGATGCATCACAGGGGTCAAAGCCGAGCATGGCCGGATACGAGCTACCGGTCGGGATCGAGATCTTCCGCGGGCGGTATGTCGACAGTTTCGCGAAGCCGCGCGCGCTCACGCCTGGCAAGGTCGAGGAATATCGCTTCGGCCTGCCCAACGTCGATCACGTCTTCCTGCCCGGCCACCGGATCATGGTGCAGGTCCAGTCGAGCCTGTTCCCGGTTTACGACCGCAACCCGCAGACCTTCGTTCCCAACATCTTCTACGCCAGGCCCGGCGATTACCGGAAAGCGACGCAGAGCGTCTTCCACGGCGGCGCAACGGCGAGCGCGGTGCTCCTTCCCGTCGTGCCCTGATTTTTGTCTAGCTCAGCGCCTCGGCCTGCTCGCGGACGCCCGTGCCTGCCATGCGCTTGCCGAGCACCAGTTTGAACAGCGCGAACGCGACCAGCCCGAATACGGCGCTGGCGATGTGGATTAGCCAGAAGGTGGTGGTCGGCAGTGTGGAATAAAGGCCGCCGATATAGCCCACGATCTTGTTCGCACCGAAAAACGACAGATAGTAAAGGCCGATCACGGTCGCGGTGATCTGCTTCGGCGCGATCTTGGTGAACAAAGCGAGGCTGATTGGCAGGATGTGCGCGAAGCCAATGCTGTTGAGCAGATGGAACATGAACGGCCAGAAGAGGCCGATCTTGCCACCGGCCGGCTGACTCGCCGCTGCGAGGAACAGGCACGCGCCCCCGGCAATCGTGAACAGGCTGCCGATGATCATCTTGCTGATCTCGTCGGGCTCACGACGCTTCAAGCTCCACCATTTCCAGAACCCCGCGACCGCGACGAGCATCGAAAAGCTCAAAATCGCGTCCAGCGTGATCAGCCAGCTCGACGGCAGGGTCGTGCCCATGAAGGTCAGGTTGAACTGCTGGTCGCCCCAGACGAGGTAGGCGTTGAAGATTTCCTGGTTGGTCAGCAGCGAAATCGCCATCACGGGGATGAGGATGCACAAAGTGAGGACGCAGAACCTGTCCGCGCGATTGAGATTTCGCGTCAGGAACCAATAGAGCGCGCCAACCATCACCAGGGCCGATATCGTTCCGACGAACCATGACGAGAACAAGACCCCCGAGACGAGCAGCCAGACGACGACCAGCGCCGCGATGCCGATTGCTCCGGCGACAACCCGGCCAATAAGCTGGTTGGGGTTACGGTCAGCGACCGCGAGGTCTGCCGGCAGCCACTTCCGCCCCGACAAATAGATGAAAAGGCCGAGCACCATCACCACGCCGGCGCAGCCGAAGCCGTAGTGCCAGCCGACCTTCTGGCCGAGGGTTCCCGAGATCAGCGGCGCGGCAATCACGCTGACGTTGATGAAGATATAGAAGATCTGGAACGCCATCGCCCGGCGCAGATCGCGCTCGGTGTAAAGCTCGCCGACCTGAGTCGCGATATTGCCCTTGAACAGACCGACGCCGACAATCAGCGCCAGCAGCGCGAACAGGAACGCGCCCTCGATAGCCATCAGGAAATGGCCGAGTGCCATCACCAGCGCACCAGCTATTAGGGCGATTCTTCGGCCGGTCAGCTTGTCGGCAATGATGCCGCCGAGGATCGGCATCAGGTAGACGAGCGAGGTGTAATCGCCGAAAATCGCCGACGACAGCGGCTGCCCTTCGAGGCCGGGATAATGCCAGCCCCTCAGCCAGGCGAGGCCGGTGACCTTCCCAATATTCCCGGGCAGCAGCAGGTAGTTGACCATGTAGAGCGTGAGCAGCGTCTGCATGGAGTAATAAGAGAAGCGCTCGCACGCCTCGGTGAAGCCGAGGTAGCCGAGACCCTTCGGGTGGCCAAGGAAGGCGCGATCGTGGCGGTCGACCTGCTCGAGATCGGGGGTCGCGTCGGCTATCGTCATCGCTGGACTCTCCCCATCGCAGCGTCAGTCATCAGGCGAGCCCGGCTTGCATCATTGTTCGGGTGGCTGGTCCTGCTGCTGCTGCTCGCGGGTTTCGCGCCGCGCCTGCTGGATTTCCTGCGTAAGGCAGCCGGTGAAGCCGCCGGGGCCAACCGCCGAGCAACTTCCCGTTCCGGTCGCGCCGACCGTCTTCAGGGCCTGCGATTGGCGCACCCAGGATTGCCGCTGCTGGCGAGTACCCTGTGGATTCTGGGACGGCGCAAGCCGGTAGCGCTGGTTTTCAGGATAATGCTTGCAGACCACGATCTGGCTTTCGGTCGACCGGGGACAAGGATCGGTGCCGAAGACGGCAACCTCGATCTGGCCGTTGCCCGACTGGGCAATTGCCGGAGCGGGAATGGCCGCCACTCCCGCGGCAATCGCGGCTCCTGCGGCCAGGGTGATCATCAGCCTAGTCATCGTGCGTCCTTTCGCGAGTATCAGCGGCCGGGGCCGCCGAGAAGTTCCTCAAATGCGTTTCGACAATGTGATCGCCACCCTGCAACCGGCACGGATCGCCGCCGTCAATAGCGGATAGCCCAAGGCCTGCGCCGCGCCGGCCTCGCGCGCGGTGTCGCGATGCTCGAGTTCCTCGGCCTGGAATTCGGCAATATCGGCGGAAAGGTCCGGATCGTCCGCACCGAGCGCCTCCAGCTGGCTCGCATAATGGCGATCGATTTCGGTCTCCACCGCATCGGTGCAGGCGAGCGCGGCCTTCTCCGACATCAGCGCCGTCGCCGCGCCGAGCGCGAAGCCGGCGACATTCCACAAGGGCTGGAGCGCGGTAGGGCGCACCCGCCGCTCGGCCATCAGCGCGTTGAAGCGCTTCAAGTGCCGCTCCTCCTGAGCGGCCATGCGCGCGAT
>JAXDMU010000140.1:0-2925 GCA_034665905.1 Aliidongia sp.
TAATGCGGTTGCCGCATCGCTCTGCGAAAATACCGGATCGGTTCCGCGTTCCAGCCGTCTGCGGCACATCAGCCGCGACGCGATTCCGCTTGGCAAAGCACGAACCGTCGCCCTACGAAGAAGGGCTCCCGCTGCCGGAGTTGTTATCGGGAAAGCCGAGCGCCCTCATCATGCGCCATATCAGATCGCTTCTCATCACGCTGGCACTCGTCCTGCTGCTCGGTGTCGCCGGTGCCGGGATCGTGTACCAGCATTATGCCGCCGAACTGCCCGATTATCAGCAGCTGGTCGATTACTATCCGCCGACCATGTCGCGGGTTCATGCCGGCGACGGGCGCGTGCTGGAGGAATATGGCACGCAAAAGCGCATCTTCGTGCCGATCGCGGCGATCCCGCCCCGCGTCATCCAGGCGGTGCTGGCGGCCGAGGATCGGGAATTCTACCAGCATGGCGGCGTCAATCCGGCGGCGATCCTGCGCGCGATGGTCCAGGACATACTGCGTTTGGGCGAAGGCAAGCGCGGCGTCGGCGCCTCGACGATCACACAGCAGGTCGTCAAGAACATGCTGCTCAGCAATGAATACAAGATTTCGCGCAAGATCAAGGAAGCGATCCTCGCCGTCCGGATCGAGCAGGCGCTGTCCAAGGACCGGATTCTCGAACTCTATCTGAACGAACCGTTCTTCGGCCAGAACACCTATGGCATCGCGGAAGCGGCGCTGGGCTATTTCAATAAGCCACTGGACGAACTCACCGTGGCGGAAGCGGCCTTTCTGGCCGGCGAGTTGAAAGGGGCCGGCCAGTTCGACCCGACCCGGCATTACGACGCGGCCAAGGGGCGGCGCGACTATGTCATCGATGGCATGGTGACGATCGGCGCGATCACGCCACCCGAAGCCGCCGCCGCCAAGGCCACGCCGATCGCGCTGCGCAAACATGACGAAACCCAGGTTTTTTCCGCGCCTTACTTTACTGAGGAAGTCCGGCGCGAGCTGATTCAGCGCTATGGCGAGAAGGCGGTCTATGAGGGCGGCCTGTCGGTGCGCACCAGCATTTCGCCGACACTGCAAGGCTTCGCGGAAAAGGCGATGCGCGACCGCTTCCTTGAATATGACCGCAAGCATGGCTGGCGCGGGCCGCTGCATCATCTCGATCTGCTGGCCGACGGGCGCGGCTGGATGGCGGCGTTGAAGGCGCTGCCGCCGGTGCCGGGGGCCGCGCCGTGGCGGACGGCGCTGGTGCGCGATCTGAAATCCGATGGCGCCGTGCTGGGCTTTTCCGACGGGGGGGCCGGCTTCGTGCCGATGGCCGAGATGAGCTGGGCACGCCCCTGGCTCGAAGGCCAGCGCGAAGGCGCCACGCCAAAGAGCCCCGGACAGGTGGTCAAGCCGGGCGACGTCGTGCTGGTCGAAGCCAGCGCCGTGCCGGCCAAGCCGAACGAGCCGGCGAATTTCGCGCTGCGCCAGATTCCTGACGTGTCGGGTGCCATGGTCGTGCTCGACCCACATACAGGCCGCGTGCTGGCCATGGTCGGCGGCTGGTCGTTCGAAGCCAGCAAGTTCAACCGTGCGACCCAGGCCAAGCGGCAGATCGGCTCGACCTTCAAGCCGTTTGCCTATCTGGCGGCCCTCGACAACGGCATGACGCCCTCGACCCTGATCCAGGCCGATCCGGTGCAGATCTATCAAGGGCCGGGTCTGCCGATGTGGGAGCCGAAGAATTTCAAGGGCGAGGAAAGCAGCGGCATCCATACGCTGCGTCACGCCGTCGAACACTCGGTCAACACCATGACCGCGCGCATGGCCTCCGAGATCGGCATCGAAAAGATCAAACCCTATATCGAAAAGCTGGGCATCATGGACGACATGCCGCCCTATTATTCGATGGTGCTGGGGGCCGGCGAGACGACGCCGATGCGGCTCGCCGCGGCCTATGGCATGCTCGACAATGGCGGCCGGAAGATCACGCCCACCCTGATCGACCGGGTGCAGGACCGCTATGGCCGAACCATCTTCCGCGCCGATCGTCGCGAATGCCCGCATTGCGGCGATCCCGGCTGGGCGCCGCAGGGCGACGTGCCCCAATTGCCCGACGATCGCGAGCAGGTGCTCGATCCGGCCACCGCCTATCAGATGGTGCATATCCTCGAAGGCGTCATCCAGCGCGGCACTGCGGTGCGGGTCGGCGCCAAACTCAAGATGCCGCTGGCCGGCAAGACCGGCACGACCAACGGGCCGAACGACACCTGGTTCATGGGCTTCTCGCCCGATCTCGTGGTCGGCGTCTATGTCGGATTCGATCAGCCCAAGGATCTGGGGTCGAACGAACAGGGCGCCGATACCGCGGCACCGGCTTTTGCCGAATTCATGGCCGATGCGCTCAAGGATCGGCCGGTGGCGAGCTTCCGCATCCCGCCCGGCATCCGCATGGTGCGGGTCAATCTCGACAGCGGCAAGCTGGCCGAACCGGGTGAGAGCCGCGTCATCTGGGAAGCCTTCAAGCCGGATTCCGAACCATCGGACGAAATCGTCGATGGCGGCCAGGACGCCCAGATCGCGACCGACGACGCGCCGCCTTCCTTGACCCCGACCGCGGATTTCGGTGCCGGCCAGTTGGTCCCGCCCGGCACGCCGCCGGCACCGGGCATCCCCGGCGCCCCCCCCGCACCGCGCCCGTCCACGCCGGCCTCGACGAACACGACCGGTTTGTATTAGAGCAGATCCTGATCGTACGGAATCGTCCGATCAGGTGAGGATGCTCGCCGACCGAAAAGCCAACGCCGCCCACCTTTGGGAAGGACCCCCGCAATGCGCGCTGAAATTCAAGCGGTTGCCGACGACATTCGTGAGTCGTTGGCGCTGCTGAGGAGGCATCTTTGACTGGGATGTCTCGCTCCGTCGTCTCGACGAACTGAACGCCAAGGCC
>JAXDMU010000141.1:0-8532 GCA_034665905.1 Aliidongia sp.
GCGTCAGGCATAGCTTGCATAGAGTTCGGCGATGGTCTTCACGGCGCTTTCGCTTTCCCGTCGGTCGGGGGTTTCATTGTCGTCGTTGTAACCTTTCATGTCGCCGCCCTCGATCGCCTGAACGACGATGCCGTCGCGGCGCGCGAGCACGCTGACATTGCGGTAGAACAAACCGTAATTTACGTCCCGCTGAGGGATCAGCCAGCCGATCTGACCGCGCACCGGGATGATCGTTTCATCGCGCCATAGCGCGCGGGCGCCGTAGCCCGGACAGTTGATGATCACCTTTTCCTTCAGTTGGGCCAAATCGGCGGGGGTATGAAATTCCCGCCGTTCGATCTTGCCGCCGACGGTCAGAAAATCGGTCATCAGCGTGTGGCCATAATCGGCGATGTTGAACATCATCGACGAGGTGCGCCGCACGGTCTGGGCCGGGAAGGGCGAACCGCCCGGTGGCAGCGTCCGTGCATGTGGCGTCAGATCCCTGATCCGGTCGATATATTGGGCAAACTCCAGGCGATCCGGTATCGGCGGCGCTGCTGCATCTTCTTGTGCCGGGTCGGATAGAAAATACCGATCGGTCCATTCGACCGGATCGCCCGGCAGGCCCAGATAGCGACGATAGGTCTTGAATGAAACCCGCGCCATCTGTTCCCACCGGGCGGCGAAACCCGGCGGCACCGCATCGGCCAGCGCGATCCGGGAATCCGGCGTCCAACTGCCGGTGGCACGGGCAGAGCGGGTCTCCGGCAGCAGATCGCGCGCGTAAATCGTCACCCGTGCGCCGGCACTCTGCGCGAGCAGGGCGGAGGTCAGGCCGAGCGCGCCGCAGCCGACCACGGCGACCTCGCGCGGGCTGTCGGCCATCGCCATTTGGACGGCAAGCGTGCTGGAGCCCCACGACAGCGACCAGCCGCTGCCGCCATGGCCGTAATTATGCACCACGAGCGCATCGCCGACCTGCTCGGTCTCGATCCGAGGGCCGCCCGCCCGGAATGGCCGCAGGCAAACGGTAATGTCGAAAAGCCGTTCCGGTTCGGCCCGCACCGGTACCAATGGGGAAACTGTGTCGCGCGGCGGCATCGCACAACCGCCGAGGCCGAGAAGATTCAAACCGCCCAGCAACGCCGAGCCCTGGAGCAGCCGCCGCCGTTCCAGCCCGAAATTCCGACGATCCACCATTATCCTCCGGTGACGCTCATATGGCGAGCGACGGCCGGGCCGCGATGGCGGCGGTCGATGATGAAATCATGGCCCTTCGGCTTGCGGGCGATCGCCTCGCCGATCGCTGCGTCGAGCAGGCCATCGTCGGGACCGGCGCGCAGCGGTGCGCGCAAATCGGCCGCGTCTTCCTGACCCAGGCACATATAGAGCGTGCCGGTGCAGGTCAGCCGGACCCGGTTGCAGCTTTCGCAAAAATTATGGGTGAGCGGCGTGATGAAGCCGAGCCGGCCACCGGTTTCCTCAATGCGGACATAGCGTGCGGGGCCGCCGGTTTGGTGGTCGATGTCGGTCAGCGTCCAGCGCCGGGCCAGATCGGCGCGCACCATCGACAGCGGCAGGTATTGGTCGAGCCGCGCATCGCCGCCGATCTCGCCCATCGGCATGACCTCGATCAGGGTCAGATCGAAACCCTCGGCGCCGCACCAGCCGATCAGCCGGTCGAATTCCATATCATTGACGCCCTTGAGCGCCACGACGTTGATCTTGACCTGAAGCCCGGCCGATTTGGCGGCGTCCAGACCGGCCAGCACCTGATCGAGCCGGCCCCAGCGCGTGATCGCAGCGAATTTCCCGTGGTCGAGCGTATCGACGGAGACATTGATCCGCCGCACCCCGGCCGCGGCCATCTGGCCGGCATAGCGCGATAGCTGGCTGCCGTTGGTCGTCAGGGTCAGTTCGTCGAGCGCGCCCGAAGCCAAATGACGACCCAGGCGTTCGATCAGCCAGAGGATATTGCGCCGGACCAGCGGCTCGCCGCCGGTCAGACGCAGCTTGCGCACCCCCAGCCGGACAAAGGCGGCGCACAGCCGGTCCAGCTCTTCAAGCGAGAGAATCTCCGCTTTCGGCAGGAAGCTCATGTCTTCCGACATGCAATAGACGCAGCGGAAATCGCATCGGTCGGTGACCGAAACGCGCAGATAGGAGATGGTGCGGCCGAACGGATCAAGCATGTGCCTACTATGGGTATCTCGCCGGAACGGGGCAAGCGCGGTCGATGCGAGGCAGCTTGGCGTTCTCGTCAAATTTGTCCCGATCGAGCGCGCAGGCGGCCCCGAATCGTATCCCCTGGTTTAAATCTGCTCACAGGATTTCTATCAAAATTTTGTGCTACGCTCGCCCTCGCTGTGAAGGAGGCATGGGATGGCAGAGACTCTCGATGTAATGATTGCCGAACTGCTGGCGGCGCGGCTGTGCCATGAATTGGTAAGCCCGGTCGGCGCCATCGCCAATGGCGTCGAAATCCTGGAGGATGAGCCGGATTTTGCCGGTGATGCCATCGCCTTGATCGGGCTGAGTGCTCGGAATGCCGCTCGACGTCTACAGTTCTACCGTGTCTCCTATGGTTCGACATCGCCTCTCGCCGATGTGCTTTTCAACGCCGCGGTGACCGATTTCTTCAGCGAGAGCAAGATCGTCTTCGAATGGCGCATCGCGATTCTACCCCCGGGAGCGGGCAAATTGGCCTGCAATCTCCTGCTCGTTGCAGCGGAAGCGTTGCCGCGCGGCGGACGGATCACGCTGGATGCGGGCGAGGGTGGGGGCATTGCGGTGACGGCGGCCGGCGAGGGAGTGCGGCTCGCGGAGCCGATTGCGGCGCTGCTTGGGGAGCCGGCTGTGGCGGACCAGCTCTCGCCGCGCACCGTCCAGGCGGCATTTACCGCGGCCCTGGCGGCTCGGATGCATTGGAAAGTCGAAATAGCCCATGCCACCGTGAATGAGCTACGGCTCGTCGGAAAAGAAAAGTGAGGAAAAGCCGAAATCGGACGTCGGCGCGAGCTGTGAGAGCCTCATGTAACTCTATGTTAAGGAACATCGATCAACGTCTAAATTATCTCGCTTCCCAGGTGGGCCGGGCAAAACGAGGTCAATCGGGCGACACTTTCACGATGGATTACATCCCATGGATGATTTGCTCAGTGAGTTTCTAACTGAGACGGCGGAAGGTTTGGGAACTCTGGATGTCGAGCTGGTGCGGCTCGAGCAGAACCCGAACGACCCAAAACTGCTCGGAAATATCTTCCGCATTGTCCACACCATCAAGGGGACTTGCGGCTTCCTGTCGCTGCCCCGGCTCGAAGCGGTGGCGCATGCTTCGGAAAACGTGCTCGGGCGCATCCGTGACAACGAACTGATCGTCACGCCGATCGCCATCAGCCTGATCCTCAGTTCGCTCGACCGGATCAAGATGCTGCTGGCCGCCTTAGAAGCGACGGAGGCGGAGCCGGAAGGCAACGACGCCGACCTGATCGAGCAGCTGAATGCCTTGGCCGAGGGCCGGCCGGTCGCGGGGGTTGCGCCCCCGGCCGCCGCGCCCCCGCCGGTTGCCGCTGCCCCGCCACCGGTCGCCGCGCCCGAGCCCCCGCCGGTCGTCGCCGCTGCGGCACCGCCGCCTCGGGTCGAACCGGCGCAGCCCGTCGCCCTTCGCGAGGAACCGCCGGTACCGGCGCCGGTCGCGGTGCGTCCCGCGCCGCAGGCCGAACCGCTGATCGAACTCAAGGAATCGGCGGTCGCGGCTTCAAATATCCGCGTCAATGTCGACCTTCTGGAAAATCTGATGACGATCGTGAGCGAACTGGTGCTCACCCGCAATCAGCTGATGCAGATCTTGCGCAGCCAGAAGGATTCGGAATTTACCGCCTCGCTTCAGCGGTTGAGCCATGTCACGACCGAGTTGCAGGAAGGCGTCATGAAGACGCGCATGCAGCCGATTGGCAATGCCTGGGCCAAGCTGCCGCGTCTGGTGCGCGATCTCAGCCTGGAACTGGGCAAGAAGATCGAATTGCAGATGAAGGGGGCCGAGACCGAACTCGATCGCCAAGTGCTGGAGCTGATCAAGGATCCGATCACCCATATGGTGCGCAATTCGGGCGATCACGGCATCGAAAAGCCAGCCGACCGGTTGCTGGTCGGCAAGCCCGACGCCGGCACGATCATGCTGAACGCCTATCACGAAGGCGGCCACATCGTCATCGAGATCGGCGATGACGGCCGCGGCCTCGCGACTGACAAGATCAAAGCCAAGGCACTTCAGAACGGGCTCGCGACCGAGGCCGAACTGGCCCAGATGGCGGATCAGCAAGTCTATCAATTCATCTTCAAGGCCGGGTTCTCCACGGCGGCGACGGTTACCAGCGTGTCGGGCCGGGGTGTCGGCATGGATGTGGTGCGGACCAATATCGAAAAGATCGGCGGCACGATCGAGTTGAAGAGCCAGGTCGGCCGCGGTTCGACGTTCGTCATCAAGATCCCGCTGACGCTTGCCATCGTTTCGGCGCTGATCGTCGAATGCGCGGGCGAGCGCTTCGCCATTCCGCAGATCAGCGTGATCGAGCTGGTACGGGCGGCACCGGGTACCGAGACGCAGATCGAGCGGTTGAACGGCACGCCCGTTCTGCGCCTGCGCAACCGGTTGCTGCCGCTCGTTTCGCTCGAGCGGCTGCTGCGGCTGGAGCGTCCGACCGAGGCCGCGGTCGAGACTTTCATCGTCGTGGCGCAGGTCGGCAACTACTCTTTCGGCATCATCGTCGATCGGGTGTTCGACACCGAGGAAATCGTGGTCAAGCCGGTCGCACCGATCTTGCGCGACATCACAATGTTCTCGGGCAACACCATCCTGGGCGACGGGACGGTGATCATGATCCTCGACCCCAACGGCATCGCCGCCGCGACCGGGGAAATGACCGTCGGCGACAGCCACAATGTCGAACAGGCCGCCAAGAGTACCGCACGCGGCGCCCAACGGACCTCGCTGCTGCTGTTCCGCGCCGGTTCGGGTGGACCCAAGGCGGTCCCGCTGGCGCTGGTCGCGCGGCTCGAAGAAATCGACCGCACGGAGATCGAGTACAGCAACGGCAAGCCGGTGACCCAGTATCGCGGCAAGCTGATGCCACTGGTCCTGATCGAGGGGGCCGATCCGCTCCCCACCGAGGGTCGCCAGCCAATCCTGGTCTTCTCGGACCAGAATCGCTCGATGGGGCTGCTGGTCGATGAGATCGTCGATATCGTCGAAGATGTGCTCAATGTCGAACTCGGCTCCGAGCGGCCCGGCCTGGTCGGGAGTGCCATCATCGCCGGCAAGGCGACCGATCTGATCGATGCCGGGCATTATCTGATGCAGGCGTTCGATGATTGGTTCGGAACGGCGCAGGATGCCGATTACGGCACCGTCGATCGGGCCAAGCGGGTGTTGCTGGTCGATGACTCGCCGTTCTTCCGCAATCTTCTGACGCCGCTGCTGTCGGTCGCGGGCTATGATGTCAGTGCGGTGGAATCGGCCGGTCGCGCGCTTGACCTCCAGGAAGCGGGGGAGGAGTTCGATGTCATCATCAGCGATATCGAGATGCCGGGGATGAACGGCTTCGAATTCGCCGAAACGGTTCGTTCGGCCGGCGCATGGCGCAACACGCCGATGGTGGCCCTGAGTTCGCATGCGACGCCGCAAGATCTCGACCGCGGCCGCGAAGTGGGCTTCACCGACTACATCGCAAAATTCGATCGGGATGCCCTGTTGAACACGCTATCCGTAACCTTCAACACGCAACGAGGGGCTGCTGCATGAGTCAGGAAATCGTTCCCGCCGGTGCGGGCGGCGCGCTGACGGTATCGAAGCCGATGCGGGTCGGCACCGACACCCAATCGCATGATTACGTCTCGATCATCATCGCCGGCCAGCTGTTCGGTATCCCAGTGCTCCAGGTCCAGGATGTGCTGGGGCCGCAGCGCATTACCCGCATTCCGCTGGCGCCGCCGGAGGTAGCCGGCTCGCTGAATTTGCGCGGCCGAATCGTCACCGCGATCGATCTGCGCACAAGGCTCCGCTTGCCCAAACGCGAAGATGGTGCCAAGAGCATGAGCGTGGTGGTCGATCAGGCGGGCGAATCCTATAGTCTGCTTGTCGATAATGTCGGCGAAGTCCTAAGTCTGTCGGCGGCGACGCTGGAACGGAATCCGGCGACGCTCGATGGGAATTGGCGCGACGTATCCAACGGCATCCACCGGCTCGATGCCGGGCTGCTGATCGTGCTGGATGTCGGCAGGCTGCTGGATTTTGCGGTGAAGGTTGATGCGGCCTGAGTTGTTGGTAGCTGACGGTTCGAGCGGGGGCGCGGAGTTATCGCTATGAAATATTGTCTTATCGTCGATGATTCACGTGTGGTGAGGAAGGTCGCGCGCCGCATTCTTGAGGATTTGGACTTCGAGATCGAAGAGGCTGCCGATGGCAAGCTGGCTCTGGAGATTTGCATCAAGCGGCTGCCCGATGTCGTCCTGCTCGACTGGAACATGCCGGTGATGAATGGTCTTGAGTTTTTGGTCGAGTTGCGGCAGATGCCCAATGGGGATCAGCCGATCGTTGTGTTCTGCACCACCGAAAATGACATCGCCCATATTCAGGCGGCGATCGGGGCGGGCGCCAACGAGTACATCATGAAACCCTTCGACAGCGACATCATCCACGCCAAGTTTGCCCAAGTCGGTCTCCTGTGACGGAAAGCCGGCTCGCCTTGTCCAATCCGATCAACGATACCGCCGGCCCGTATCGGGTCATGGTCTGCGACGACAGCGCCGTCATTCGCGGGCTGATCTCGCGGGATCTCGAAGCCGATCCCGAGATACGGGTCGTCACCACCGTTTCGAACGGCCAGCTCGCGATCAATGCGCTGTCTCGCTTTCCGGTCGAGGTGCTGATTCTCGATATCGAAATGCCGGTCATGGACGGGCTGACCGCGCTGCCTGAACTGATCAAGGCGCAGCCCGACCTGCAAATCATCATGGCCTCGACCCTGACCCGGCGTAACGCCGATATCAGCATGCGGGCGCTGGCCGCGGGTGCCGCCGACTACCTGGCCAAGCCGACCACGACGATGGCGCTCAATGCCGCAGCCGAATTCAAGCTGGAATTGGCGACCAAGGTAAAGGCACTGGGGGCCGCCCGCCGGCGAGCCGCAGGGCTGCGCTCGCCTGGGCGCCGGGCCGAGACTCCGGCGCCGACCCGCGGCGGCGACGTCCAGGCACCGCCCCGCCCGACCTTCCGCCCCACTGTTGCGGCGGGCGCCAAAGGGCCGCTAACCTTGCGCCCGCCGCCGACGGATATTCCCGAGATCGTCGCCATCGGTTCCTCGACCGGCGGGCCGCAGGCGCTGTTTTCGGTGCTGGGCGCGCTCAAGCCGGGGATAAAGCAGCCGATCGTCATTACCCAGCATATGCCGGCAACCTTTACCACCATCCTTGCCGAGCATATCGCCCGTGCCAGCGGCATGCCCACGGTCGAGGGGGTCGATGGCATGCCGCTTCAGGGCGGGCACGTCTATGTCGCACCCGGCGATTTTCACCTGACCGTCGAGGCGCAGGGCGCGCAGCGGGTCATCCGACTGCTGAAGACACCGCAAGAAAATTATTGCCGTCCGTCGGTCGATCCGATGCTGCGCAGCCTGGTCAAGGTGTATGGCCGCAAGGTGTTCGCGGTGATTCTAACCGGCATGGGCCAGGATGGCTTGCGGGGCGGCGAGGGGTTGATCGCCGCCGGTGGTTCGCTGATCGCCCAGGACGAGGCAAGCAGCGTCGTCTGGGGGATGCCGGGGGCGGTTGCCATGGCCGGCTTGTGCAGCGCGGTCATTTCGTTAAAGGAAATTCCAGCTTATATCCGTAAGGTGGCGATGAGGGCGGCATCATGAATGCTGATGATTTCACCCTCCTGGCCAAAATTATCAGGGACAAGTCGGGACTGACGCTGACACGCGACAAAGCGTACCTTCTTGAAAGCCGTCTCCTGCCTGTAGCGAGGAAATGGAACCTGAAAAATCTTGATGAGTTGGTCGCGCGGCTCCGGTCGAAGCAGGAGCAGCCGCTGATCCGCGATGTCGTGGAGGCGATGACCACGAATGAGAGCTTCTTTTTCCGTGATATCAAGCCGTTCGATCAGTTCAAGCAGGTCGTTCTGCCGTATTTTCTGCAAGCGCGCGCGACGAACAAAACCATCAAGATCTGGTCGGCCGCGTGCTCCAGCGGGCAGGAGCCCTATACGCTGGCGATGATCCTGAAGGAGGAAAAGCACCGGCTGTCCAATTGGCATGTCGATATTCTCGCCACCGACCTCTCGACCGAAATTCTGACCAAGGCCCAGGCGGGACTGTATTCGCAGTTCGAGGTGCAACGCGGCCTGCCGATCCAGATGCTGATGAAACATTTCAAGCAGTCGGGGGATCGCTGGCAGATCGATGCGGCCCTGCGCGAGCAAATTCGCTATCGGCAGCTCAATCTGTTGGACGATCTGGGGGCGCTCGGCATGTTCGACGTCATCTTCTGCCGCAA
>JAXDMU010000142.1:0-2697 GCA_034665905.1 Aliidongia sp.
TGCTGGTGCATGGACGGAGCGATGTCCGCATCATCTTCCTTGACGGAACGCAGGAACTGATCGCCGGCCGCCTGGCCCAGCGCAAGGGCCATTTCATGCCGCCGGGACTGTTGGCGAGTCAGTTCAAGACGCTGGAGCCGCCGGGACCAACGGAAAATCCGGTGACCGTTTCGATCGACGCTCCGGTGGACGCGATCATCAGCGATATCGTCCGCCAACTCGGACTTGATCCGTCGCTGAGCGACGCCCGCAGCAGGAGCCGCTCATGACCCGGATCGCGCTTGTTGTCTCCGACGTCGACGGCACGCTCCTGACAAAAGACAAGACCCTGACCGACGCGGCCAGCGCCGCGGTGCGGCGGCTGCACGCGGCCGGCATCGGTTTCACCATCGTCTCAAGCCGGCCGATGATCGGGATGAGATTTCTGGTCGAACCGCTTGATATCACGCTGCCGATCGGCTCCTTCAATGGAAGCTGCATCACCGATCCCAGGCTCAATCCAATCGAACTGCACCTGATTCCCGAATCTGCCGCGCAACGCAGTCTCGATGTGCTGAACCAGTTCGGGGTCGATATCTGGCTGTTCACCCGGGATCTCTGGCTCACACGCCGGCCCGATGGCGAATACGTGCCGCATGAAAAGCGCGCGATTCGGGCCGACCCCACCACCGTCGACGATTTCAAGCCTTATCTGTCCGCCGCCTGCAAGATCGTCGGCTCAAGCTCCGATGCGGAGCTGTTGCAACGCTGCGAAGCCGCGATGCAGAAGGCGCTTGGCGGGGACGCCACCGCGGTGCGTTCGCAAAGCTATTATCTCGATGTCACCCCGCCCGGCTGTGACAAGGGAACGTTCGTCAAGGCGATGGCCAAACGTCTGAACACTTCTCCCGAAGCCGTCGCCACCATCGGCGACATGGCGAACGATCTGGCGATGTTTGGGGTCAGCGGCCTCTCGATCGCGATGGGCAATGCGACCGAGGATATCAAGAAGGCGGCAACCCATGTCACGGCGTCGAACGAGGACGAAGGTTTTGCCAAGGCGATCGACATGATCTTGAAGGAGAACGAGATCCGTTAATCACGGTCCTTTTCCCGGCGTATCACTCGTCCCTGCGAACGCAGGGACCCATACGCCGCGACCTGGCGATTGAAACGCCCTGCAAGATGGCTTTCTAACAAACGACCGCCGGTGGTTATGGGTCCCTGCTTTCGCAGGGACGACCAGCGTCAGCGGTGAGGGCCGGGCTCGCCCCTCAGCTCTTTTGCCCGGCTTGCGCCTGATCGACGAACGTCACCGGCGTTCCCTTTTTGACGTTGGTGCCAAGCAAGGTGGCGTCCCAGTTCGTCAGCCGGACGCAGCCATGGGATTCGGCTTTGCTGACCTTGGAGGGATCGGGTGTGCCATGGATGCCGATTCCGTCAGCGCCCAGCCCGATCCAGTATGAGCCCACCGGATTATTCGGCCCGGGCTTGATCGTGAACGCCTTTTTGGATTTCACGCCCTTGAACTGGTAGTCCGGATTATAGCGGTAGTTCGGGTTGGCATCGACGGAATTGACCTTGAAGCTGCCGTCGGGAGTCGGCTTCTCCGCGCTGCCGACGGTGGCCGGAAAGAAGGCGAGCAGCGCATCCGATGCATCGAACGCCTTGACGGTCTGGCGCGACTTGTCGACCTCGATCCGGGCGACCGGCAGTTTCCGCGCTGGCCGGTTGAGCACGTTGGTGACGAGGATGGTCTCGCCGGCGCGGTCGAGTTTCTTGCCGGGGTTCAAGGCGGCCAGCAGCGCCTGGCTCATGTGGAATTTCTCGGCAAGGGCTTCGCGTGGGTTGGCGTAGCTCAGCGCCTTCAGGTCTTTCATGTCGTCCATCTTGGCGGGAAGCTTTTTCAGGAACGGTCCCTTCACATCATTCTCGCCGATATTGTACTCGGTGATGACGGGATCGGCGTCGGTCGCCGACAACGCCGTCCATATTTCGGGCGTGAGCGGTTTATCGGCGGGAAGATTCTTGGCTTCCGCAAAGGCCTTCAGGGCTTTTTTTGCGTTTTCGCCGAGCCTGCCATCGATTTCACCGGGCGAGAATTGAGCCCGGTCCAGAAGAACCTGCGCCTTGAGGGCCACCGGGTCTACCTTGTCTCCGGTGGGCGACTTGGCACGAAATACGGCGTTATTGATCGCCGCGGCGTTCAGCCCGGCTCCAGCGGCCGGCACCACAAGCGCACCCGAAACCATCATCGCGACGAACAGGCGCATCATCGGGCCACTCCACATACAAGGTCGCAGAACAATGGAGTTTGAGCGGGTAAGTTCCGCGCGCCCGAGGCCGGCGCCGGCTACTTCGAGCGTTGCACCACCGGCTTCTCGACCGGCTTGCTGGCGTCGCTGATGTTATGCGCGGTGTTGATCAGCGCGATATGCGTCAATGCCTGCGGGAAATTGCCGGTCTGGCGCCCTGCCCCGGGATCGTATTCCTCCGCCAGCAGGCCGAGATCGTTGGCCACCGCGACCACGCGGTCGAACAGCGCCCGCGCTTTCACAATCTCGCCGGCCAGCACATGGGCGTCGGCGAGCCAAAGGCTGCAGGCGAGAAAGGCGCCCTCGATCGGCTGTTGTTCGTCGGACACCTCGCGGGGATCGTGCCGCAGCACAAAGCCATCCCGCATCATGTATTTTTCGATTCCTTCGATGGTGCCGCGAA
>JAXDMU010000143.1:0-3706 GCA_034665905.1 Aliidongia sp.
TCGCTGATTTGTAGCTTCTGCAAGGGACCGGCATCGATATTGTCGCGATCATAGGTGACCAGAACACCGGATTTGTTGATCGCGGCCGTCTGGTTGTTGCAGGGGGTCGAATAGAGGAACGGTGTGGCGCCGTAATCGACATCACCACCCGTGAGGCCGGCGTAATTTGCCCCGACCACGGCAAGGCTCGGGTCGAGCCGGATGACGTCCTCGGAAAAACCGGACGTCTCGGACGAGAGCCCGTTGCCGGTGGCGACATAGATCGCCTGGTTCACCGGATCGACCGCGGCGCCGCCATAGCCCCAGATGCCGCCGCCATCGCCGATCTTGGTGACGGCGAAAGTGGCCGCGACCTGGGCCGCGACCGGATCGACCGAGAAGACGAAGCCGGTATAGGGAGCGATGTCGCAATAGCTGGCATTCTCGACCAGGATTCGACCATTGGCCAGGCTGAGCGCGCCCCAGACGAATTCATGGTCGGGATGCGGAAGCACCTGGATCGGCCAGCCCGGAGCGGTCTGACCGGTGGCATCGTCGAGTGCATAGAGTAGCCCGGCGCCGTCCGCGACATAGATCCGGTGGGTCGCGGGATCATGGACCGGTGTGCCGACGACGCCGAAGATGCCGCCCGGTTGCTGCGTACACCCGTTGGTTTCGGTCAGCAACTGGCGGCGCCAGACGGCCGCGCCGTTCGCCGCGTCGAAGGCGGCGAAAACGCCGTTCGCCGCCCCGATATAGACGAGTGCGGTCGGTAGCCCCGCAATCACCGCATCATGGACGGTGATCGGTTGTGCCGTGATCGCGGCACCCAGATCGACGGACCATTGCGGTTGGAGCCCGACTACGCTCTGCGGATCGAGGACCAACTCATTGCGATTGTAGCTGCTGCGCCCGGCGTCATAGCCATAGGTCGCCCAGTCGTTCGATTGCCCGGCCGCAGGCGTGAAGCAGATTACCAGGAGGAGTAGGGCGACGCAGCAGTGCCAAAGGGATGACATGGCGAACCTCCGCAGACAGGGTGCAGAACGAGTCGATTTGCCCGGCAAGCAGAAACCTATCCGAGAATCTGATGCGAAATGTTGTGTAAAATCTCAAATGAGTAGATTCCGAGGGACGCGCGACGCGGTGGACATCGGTCGAGACATGCGTGTCCGCTGGCTCCATCGCCGGGCAGACTGCCTTGTTTTTGCGGCTGCGACGATCCCGGATGGTGTTACGCCGACGCTTGCTGTAGGTCGATGCCGTGACATTTTCGGAGATACGCCGATGACCATTCCGCTTGATGGCCCACGCCGTAGACCCGCTTCGGGTGGGCCGGCCAATGCGCTGATCGTGCTCCTGCACGGGCTTGGGGCCGATGGGGCCGATCTGATCGAATTGGCCGGGCCGTTGAGCGGTGTCCTGCCGGATGCGGCTTTCGTGTCGCCAAACGCGCCTGAACCCTGCGACATGGCGCCGTCCGGCTATCAATGGTTCAGCTTGCAGGATCGCGATCCGGCCCGGCTGTCGCGGGCGGCCGATCGGGCGGCGATGCCGCTCGCCGGCTTCATTGAGGCGGAACTGGCGGCTTTGCACCTGGACCGGGCGAGGCTGGTCCTCGTGGGCTTTTCGCAAGGCACGATGATGGCGCTGCATGTCGGGCTGCGGCTGACGCCGGGGCCGGCCGCTATCGTCGGGTTTTCGGGCGCATTGCTGGCGCCCGAGCGGCTTGCCGCCGAAACGGGTGAGGCACCGCCGGTGCTGTTGATCCATGGTACGGCCGACGACATCGTGCCGTTCGAGCGAATGGCGGCGGCGACATCGGCCTTGGAGGCCGCGGGTGTTGCGACCGAAACCCTGGCCCGGCCTGGCCTGGGGCACGGCATCGACGAGCCCGGCCTGAACGCCGCGGCCGCATTCCTGCGCCGTCGCCTGGGGGCGGGGCCGGCTGAATGACCGGCCGATATTGCCGCGTGACTTTCAGCCTTGCACCAGCACGGCGCGAAAATCATTGACGTTGGTCAGCGTCGGGCCGGTCACCAGAAGGTCGTCCAGCAGCGCAAAGAAGCCATAGGCATCATTGTCGCGCAACCGCGCCTTGGCATCGATGCCCGCTGCGGCGGCGCGGGCCAGCGTGCCGGGTGCGAGGAAGGCACCGGCATTGTCTTCGCTGCCGTCGATGCCGTCGGTGTCGGCGGCCAGCGCGTGAATGCCGGCCTGACCGTTCAGCGCCACCGCCAGCGCCAGCAGGAATTCGGCATTGCGTCCGCCTCGGCCGCTTCCGCGCAGCGTGACGGTGGTCTCGCCGCCCGATAGCAGCACAGCAGGCGCCGAGGCGGGCTGGTGCCAGCCGGCGATTTGCCGGGCGATGGCGGCATGGACCAGCGCCACATCGCGCGCCTCGCCCTCGATCGAATTACCCAGAATGACGGGCATGACTCCGGCTTCGCGTGCCACAGTGGCGGCCGCTTCGAGCGCATCTTGCGGTGTCGCGATCAGGATCGTCCGGGCATCGGCCAGACGTGCATCGCCCGGCTTGGGCGTTTCCGCGTCCGGACTTGTCAGATGGCGCCGGATCGATTCGGGCAGGGCGATGGCATGGCGCTGTAAAATCGCCAGCGCGTCGCCGCAGGTGGTCGGGTCCGCCACGGTCGGGCCGGAGGCGATGACCGCAGGATCGTCGCCCGGCACGTCGGAAATCGCCAGCGTGACGACCCGCGCCGGAAACGCCGCGGCGCCAAGGCGACCGCCCTTGATCGCCGACAGATGTTTGCGCACGCAGTTGAATTCCTGGATGGTTGCGCCGCAACGCAGCAGCTCCCGCGTTACCGCCTGCTTGTCTTCGAGCGCCACGCCGGGCGCCGGCAGCGCCAGCAGCGCCGAACCGCCGCCCGAGATCAGGCACAGCACCAGATCATCCGCCGTCAATCCCTGCATCGCCGCCAGCATCCGCCCGGCCGCGGCGCGCCCGGCGGCATCCGGGACGGGATGGCCGGCTTCGATCACCTCGATCCGGTCGCACGGTACCGCGTGGCCATAGCGCGTGACGACCAGCCCCGAGAGCGGCCTGGGCCAGTGCCGTTCGACCGTCTGGGCCATGGCCGCCGCCGCCTTGCCGGCTCCCACCACCAAGGTCCGGCCCCGCGGCGGCGTCGGCAGATGGCGCGGCAATACGAGTGACGGCGACGCCGAAGCGATCGCCGCCTCGAACATCTTGCGCAACAGGACCCTCGGCTCGATCATCGTTTGGTTCCCTCGACCATTCCAGCGCGTCGGCGCCATTGTAGCAGGTTGCACCGATATCGGCAGAGCGTTCGCGGGCTTGCGCTATCGATCGCGGCATGGCTCGGCTATGTTGTGCGCGGGCTTTGGGAAACGGACGAAATGATCAAGGATGGGGCCGGCCGGCTTGGCCGCGCGCTCGCCGACCCGCTGACGCCGGCCCGCTTTGCGCGCTTCGTCGCGCGGGCGCCTGCCGTACTGCCGGTGGTCGAATTGGCCGCGATCCGGCGTATTTCCATGATCGGCGAAGCGACACTCGCGACATTGCGCGCGACCGCCGCGCTGACGCGCGGGGCGGTGCTGGAGATCGGTCCCTGTATGGGCGGCAGCACCGTGGCGCTTGCTGGCGGGCTGCCGCGCGGTGTGCCGCTCGCCACGATCGACGTTGGTGGCAGCTATCTGGGCCACGCGACGCTGCCCACGGACGATATCCTGGGCGCGCTTG
>JAXDMU010000144.1:0-3718 GCA_034665905.1 Aliidongia sp.
GGAATTGATTAACGACACTTTGATGCCAAGATTCTTGCTCAACATCGAGGCGATGGCGATCGCCACTTTATTGTGATTTTCACTGGTATTTTAGCGCAGTTCGAAGCTGAGCGGCTTGTCCGGGCCGTAACCGGCTTCCTGATAGAGTTTCTTTGCTTCGGCGATCCGCTGATCCATCGGCATGTCCATGAACGGCGCGTTTTGCTGACGATGGCCCGGTATGCCCGGCGGAACCCAGCTATAGAGCGGCAATTCACCGGTTTTCAGGATCTGGTCGGTGATGGCCTTGCGATCGATCACCATGGAAATCGCTTGGCGAAGTTTCAAATTATCTTTGAACGGTGACTTCTCCAGATTGAAACCATAATAATAATTTCCGAGCCACGGCGTGATCGATAGTTCCTTCGGCAAATTCTGCCGGATAAAATCGACCTGATCAGCCGGAACGTCGTAAGTCGCGTCCAATTCGCCGGCACGGTACCGCTTCAGTTCTTCATTCTGATTTTCGATCGGGAAATAATCGATTTCGGTCAGCTTGACGTGATCGGCGTCCCAATAGGTTGGGTTCTTGACCACGACGATGCGCGATTGTGGCGTCCATTCTTTCAGCGTGAAGGCGCCGTTGCCAACCAGGTTACCGCCGCGGGTAAATTGATTGCCGAACTTTTCGACATTGGCGCGGTTGAGTGGCAGGAACAGGTGATGCGTGATGACGCTGAGGAAGTACCCGGTCGGTGCATTCAGCGTCACTTCGAAAGTGTGCGGATCGACCGCCCGGACGCCGAGCGAGGCAACGTCCTTGTTGTGGCCGAGCGCGATGTCCTCCGCATTCTTGAGCGGATAAAACAAGAAGGCGTATTTGGAACCGGTCGCCGGATTGACCGCCCGGCGCCAGCTCCAGATGAAATCCTCGGCCGTGACCGGATCGCCGTTCGACCATTTGGCGGTGTCGCGCAGTTTGAAGGTATAGACCCGCCCGTCCGGGCTGATCGACCAGCTTTCCGCCACGCCGGGCGCCGGTTTGCTGTCCTGGTCGAGAATGGTCAGCCCTTCGAAGATATCCCGCTCGATATCGCCATCCGGGTTGCCCTCGGATATCTGCGGGTCGAGCGTCGACGGTTCGCTACCGTTGCCCTGGCGCAGGATCTGGTTATCGGCGAGTTCCTGCGCCATCGCCGGAATCGCGACGATTGTCAGTGCCGCGAAAATGACGCCAAAGCCGGCAACGGCACGGGCTGAACGCATCGGTATTTTTCCCTTACTGTGGCGCTCCCCTGCCGGGCGCCCCTTGATTCTCTCATATGCGACGGCGCGCTGCCGCTGCGCAATGATTTTACGCGATAGAGGCTCGTCAGATCGGTGCGGAAAGCCGGTCCCAGGCGCCCAGCATCAGCAGCCCGGAAAACCCGACGACCGCGAGCGAGCCGGCGATCGCCATGACGCGTTCGATCTGCTCGCCACGGGCACTTGAACCGGTCGCGAATCTTTTCATGAATTTGCGGGCGACGATGCTCAGCACGCCGATCGCCGAGACGGTCAGCCCCATGCCGAGCGAAAGCGCCAGCACCGCGACCGCACCGATCAGGATGGCGTCGTTGGCCAGCGAGAACAACATGATGATGATGGCGCTGGCACACGGCGCGATGCCCGCGAACAAAGTCAGGATCGAGCCGAAACTCATCTTTCGGTGCGGCCGGGCAGGGGACGGTTCGTGACGGTGATCATGATGATGCCCGTGGTCATGATCGTGCCCGTGATCATGTGGGGCGCCGATTGGCCCGTGATGATGGCCGTGGCCCCGTCCGGTGACGGCGCGCCAGAACATGACAAGGCCCAGGATCGCGACCAGTCCGTAACTCACCAGCTCGATCATCGCGCCGTCCAACTGCACTTTCTTTTGCAGCCCATGGAGGATCGCGGCGAGGATGAAGACGGTGACGATCGCGGTCAGCCCCTGAAGCAACGAGATCACGCCGCCCATGACGATGCCGCTGGTCCAGCGCGCCTCGGTCGCAACGAAATAGGCCGCGACCACGGATTTGCCATGACCGGGACCGGCTGCATGCAGCACGCCCCACAGAAAGGCGATCGACAGAATGGTCAGGAGTGCGGGAATCGAGCCGGTATCCCGAACCGTGCGAATCTCCTGCGAGATCCGATCGTTGATCCGACTCTGCGTGCGGGCGAGGCGCTGGACGAAGCCGCCCAGGAGCGAGGGGCCGGCCAAAGCGGGTTCCTCGGCAGCTTGCGTCTTGCCGGGAGGTGGCCCGAACGGATCGGCGAGGGCGGCGGTCGCGGTGCCAAAGCACAGCAGCAGGACGAGCAGGACAAGGCGCATCAGGATGAGGGTCCGTTATAGGTGCAGGTGACGAGATCGCTATCGACCTCGCCCCAGCCGACCGTACTGCGCGACACCGTCGTGTTGGTGCAGTTCGCGGCCAGTTTCTGACCGCCCGCGACTTTGACCGGAGCCTCGGCCGCCAGTTCGAAATCGATGTAATATTCCGGGTCGAAAACAGTGACTTCGAGCGTGTTCTTCGCTGCCTGACTCACTGGCCTCAACGGGATAGTGAAGCTGTAGACTGCCTTGTTATCGACGAATTTCACCTCGAAATCGGTGAATTGGTCGAGTGGCACCCTTTCCCCGTTGATCGTCGCCCGAGCGAAGAAATGCTTGGCCGCGACCGGCGCGAAATGCTGCTCGCGCAGGCTCTGCACATCCTTGGCGGTGATCGGCCCCTTGGGCGTGTCGGTATAGTCCGAGCGCAGGGTCGTGCTGTACATCTCGTCGAAGCGCCATACCATACGCACGCCGACGACTCCGGTCTGATCGAACATCAGCTGCATGTGATGCTCGATGAAAATATGAGGATGCGCATCGGCCGCCGCCGGCGAAAGAACGAAGGCGACCGCCAGGGCGGCGGCAAAGCGTCGGAGATCGATCATAGCGGGCAGCATAGCAGAACCGCGGGCCAGCGCGAGCCGGTTTCACAGCAGCCGTCCCGCGACCGGATGGCGCCTATGCAAGCCGAGAGGCTCGACAAGCGCCAACCCGTCTGCTACATCCCCGGCCCTTGGTCGGAGGGCGTTTAGCTCAGTTGGTAGAGCAGCTGACTCTTAATCAGCGGGTCGTAGGTTCGAGCCCTACAACGCCCACCAAGCCAAACGATTGCAGAGACTGGGTTTTTTAACCCAGCTTCCGCGACGGAAAACCGCGGTTTGCAAACGGGTTTTATTTCGTCACCTGCGGTCATTGCCATCGCGTTCCATCTTCCTCGTATGCTGTCGCGCTGTGGCTGCGTCCAGCGTCGCTATAGATAGCGTAGTTCGCCGGCGCTTTTCACTATATTTGCGCGTCATTGCCATAGTTTCATGTCCGGTGATGTCGGCGATCCAGTGCCAATCGAGCCCGAGTTCGGCCAACCGAGTTGCTGCGGTGTAGCGCAACCCATGGATCGTGCCTCCAACGATGCCGGCGGCTCTCACTGCCTCGGAGAGCCAGTGCCGGAACGCGTCGATGCCGCGTCCCTTGCCGAGCTTGCCCGGAAGCAAGAGTAGATTGTCGGGATGCTGCGCCAGCCATGGGTCCAGAACCGCCTTCAGATCGGCGGCGACAGGGATCTCCAGGCGGGCACCCGTCTTTTCCTGGACCACTGAAATGAACCCCGAACGGTAATGCGTCCGCACCATGGCGTTGACGTCACCGCCGCGCTGGCCG
>JAXDMU010000145.1:0-13711 GCA_034665905.1 Aliidongia sp.
TTGGGCATGTGTCAAACTCTAGGCGGGCTGGTATTATTCGCGCTGTTGGCATTTCCGATGATCGGCGCGATCGACCTCGGTGTCGATATCACGCGCGCCGTCAATATGAGGGCAGCCCTTCAGGCCAATGTCGACACGGCGGCACTGTCGGGCGCGGCGGCGGCGTTCGGATCTACGAACCAGACCGGCGCTTCATCCGATTCGCCAAATGCGGTCGGACAGAGCTTTTACAAAGATGCGGGCATTCCCCCATTCAGCGGCGTGACGGCGGCGACCACGGCGGTCACTGTGACAGGGACGGCGCCCGGTACCGTGACGGTGAAGGCCACGGCGACGGCGCAGATTCAATCGCTCTTCTCGGGATTCATGACCTTGCTGCCGCCGATCAGTGCCACGGCCACCGCGGTCGCGTCATCTCCGTCCGGCGCGACGGGCGTGTTCCCCTTCGCCCTGCCCGAATGCGCGTTCAGCACCTATTGGAATGCGGCGACCGGACAGCCGATCCCCAACAGTGACGGCACGCCGCAACAGGTGACGTTCGACTCCGTCTATCATTCGGCCAACAATTGTACCGCCGGGCAGTGGACATCACTCAATGTCGATGACAATAGTCAATCTGGCATCAAAGCATTGATGAATAATGGTTGCGGCTGCACACTTAAGATCGGTGAAGATGTTTACATTCAACCTGGAACAAAAGCGGCCAGATTCGGGGACGCCAACAAAGATTTCGCCGGGAAGACCGTTTTGATGGTGGTGCTCTCGCAGACAGGCGACATCACGGTAAAGGCGAGCTTTCCGATTCTGTCTTTCGTTCCGTTCCACATCGTATCGGCCGATCAAGGGGCCAAGACAATTACCGGCTTTTTTGTCTCGAATTTCCGCGGTGGTGGCCTTTCGGGCAGCGGCGGCACCAATTTCGGGGCGGTCACGGTCGCGCTCACCCAATAGCGGCAACGTCGCCTCGCCCTACTCCGCCCGCCCCAGTCGATACAGGCAAAGCCGTTCGACCTCGACGAATTCGGTCTTTAGCTGCCCGACGAGCTTTGACACGTCCTCGTCGGTCGCCCCCTCTTGGCCGGCGAGTTCCAGCATTGAGGCGACGACGGTCAGCCGCTCGAAGCCCAGCATCGCGACCGAGCCCTTGAGGGCATGCGCCTCGCGGCCGAGCGTCTTCAGATCCGGGCCTGCGGCGCGCTCGATCATGCGCTGAACGCGCGCGCGGCTGTCGCGCAGAAAGACTTCGGTGATGGCAAGCGCCGCTTCCGCGCCGACATCGCCGATCAGTTGTTCATAGGTCGATTGATCGGCGATTTCGAGATGATCGAGCGGCGTGCGAGATTCGGGCGTCCGGGTGCCCGGTAAATGGCGGGCCATGCGCTTGGCCAGGTCGGACCAGCGGAACGGCTTGGTCACGATATCCTGCATGCCGGCCGCCCGGCAGCGCTCGTGATCATCGTGAAACGCGTTGGCCGTGACGCCGATGATCGGGATCGCCCCGGCCTTGCCGCCCAGCCGGCGAATCGCCAGCGTCGCTTCCAGCCCGTCCATCTCAGGCATCTGCATGTCCATCAGCACCAGATCATAAGGCACGGTGCGCACGGCATTGACCGCCTCGACCCCGTTCGACACGACATCGACACGCAGACCGTATTTGTCGAGCACCGACGCGATGATCAACTGATTGGTCGGATTGTCCTCGGCCACCAGCACCCGGCCGGTCAACGACAGATTGGCGATGTGCGGTTCGGCCTCGATCACCGCCTCCTCGGCCTTGAAGCCGGCATCGCGGTCGAGCGGCACGGTGAAGGAGAAGCGCGAGCCCGCGCCCAGTGTGCTTTCGACCTCGATCCGGCCGTTCATGCCGTCGAGCAGCCGCTTGCAGATGGCAAGGCCGAGCCCGGTACCGCCGAAGCGGCGCGACACCGAACTATCGACTTGACTGAATTCGGTGAAGAGCGCCCCCACCGATTCGGGCGGAATGCCGATCCCGGTATCGGTGACGGTGAGGGTAAGCGCTGCCTGCGCCGCATCGAGATCGGTGATTTCCATCTCGATCGCCACGCGGCCGGTCTCGGTGAATTTCACGGCATTGCCGACCAGATTGAGCAAAATCTGGCGCAGCCGGCCGGGATCGCCGATCAGATTGGCCGGCAGATCGCGCGGCAGAACAGCCTTCAATTCGAGGCCCTTGGCCCCGGCCCGAGGTGCTGTGATCGCCAGCACGCTATCGACCACGTCGCGCAGGCCGATATGCAACCGCTCGAATTCCAGCTTGCCGGCATCAATCTTGGAATAGTCCAGAATGTCGTTGATGACCTGAAGCAGATGTTCGGCCGAAACGCGCAGGCTGTTGGTATAACGCCATTGCTCGGCCGAAAGATTGGTGTCGAGCAGTAAGCCGGTCATGCCGATGACGCCGTTGATCGGCGTGCGGATCTCGTGGCTGACGGTCGCCAGGAATTCGGCGCGGGCGCGGTTGGCGCGTTCGGCCTCCTCGCGGGCAGCCTTCAGCGCCGCCTCGGTTTCGCGCCGCTCGGTGATGTCGGTCAAGGTGCCGGTGATGACCGGCGTGCCGTCAACCTCTTCCTGCGCGACGAAGGCTACCATGCCGAACCAACGTAGGGCACCGCCGGCCGTGCGATAGCGGAACTCCTGGACGGCCGTTGGCGAGGTCCCCTCGCGCAGCGGGTCGAGCAGTTCCAGCAACGGGCGCCGGTCTTCGGGCAAAACCCGGCGCAGGGCACGCTGGCCGAGTGCAGCGCGAAAATCCTGACCGGTCAGCGTCGTGTAGGCGCGATTGAGAAAACGCCAACGGCCATCCATGCTGATTTGAAAGATCACCTCGGTCAGGCTGTCGATGACCGAGCGATAGCGGTCGCGGCTGGTGGCGATCAACGCATCGATCTGCCGTTGCCGGCGGTGCTCAGCCAGGGCCGCGATTTGATCCAGCAGCATCTCGCAGAAGGTCGCCAACGTTTTCAGCTGAACCGGTCGCGACCGCCGGGGCGCCGGTGCGAAGGCGGCCAGCGTGCCGAGCAGGATGCCGTCATGATCGATCAGTGGGGCGATCGCCAGAAAGCGCACGCCGCCGTCGCGCGCGACGAGCGGATGATCCGCCAGCCGCGGCTCCCGCTTGGCGTCTTCCAGCATCAGGGCACCGCTGCGCCGGGTCGCCCGGTCGTGCCGCAGCAGGTCGAGCACCTCGGCCGCCGGTAAGCTGCCGACCTGGCAATGGATTACCGGTTCGCCGTCGTCGATCAACTCCAGCACGGCATCCGGGGCGGCGAAAGCGTCGGCCATCAGGATCGTGATGCGTTCGAAGGGCGATGGTTGCGCCGGGGCGAGTCGGGCAAGTGCGCGGTCACCCACGGCGTGAGCCGCACTCATGACTTTGCCGTCTCCTTGTTCTGCGTCTTGCGATAGAGCGTCGATGGGTTGACGCCAAGGAGCGCTGCGGATCGAGCGATGTTGCCGCCACAGGCGCTGATCGCCGCTTGAATCATCCGCATTTCGGCCTGGGCCAGGGGTTCGATCTGGCGTGGCGCCGAGCCGCGCCGGTCGCCCGGCTGAAATTGCTCGCGCTTGCGGTAGAGCGTCGAGGGACTGATATCGAGCAGGGCCGCGGCCTGCGGCACATTACCGCCGGTTCGCTCCAGTGCCAGTTCGACCAGCCCGCGTTCCATGTCGGCCAGGCGGTAGCAGATATCGGCCTGGCCGGTGCCCGGCCGTGTCGACCGGTCGAGTGCGGCGCCCGGTATGGCCAGCGGGGGCGGCAGCATCCCGGGCGTGACCAGTTCGCCGTCATTGAACAGCACGATCTGACGCACGACGTTCTGCACCTGCCGAACATTGCCCGGCCAGCCGTAATCGAGCAGCAGATTTTCCGTTTCCGGGGCAAAACGATCGAGGTTCCGCCCTTCTTCGGCCGCATATTGTTTCAGGAAATGGCGCGCGATCAGCAGCAGGTCATTCCCCCGTTCGCGCAGCGGCGGCAGCGCCAGCGGCATGACATAGAGCCGGTAATACAGATCCTCGCGGAACCGCCCGGCTTCCACTTCCTTCAGCGGATCGCGGTTGGTCGCGGAAATGAAGCGGATATCGGATGTGTGCGGCTGGCTGCCGCCGACCTTGGTAAAGCTGCCGGTTTGGACGAAGCGCAGCAGCTTGGCCTGGAGTGCCACATCCATTTCGCAGATTTCATCCAGGAACAGCGTACCGCCATCGGCCCGCGTTCCGGCCCCGTCGCGGTCGGCCACCGCCCCGGTGAAGGCGCCCTTTACATGACCGAAGATCTCGCTTTCCATCAGATCCTTGGGCATGGCCGCGCAATTGAGCGCGACGAACGGTTTGGCGGCGCGCGGCCCCCGCTGATGGATCGCCTCGGCCGCCAGTTCCTTGCCGGTACCGCTTTCGCCGGTGAGGAAGACCGGTGCCTTGGAGGCGGCGGCGATGTCGATGATCCGATAGACCGCGCGTGCTGCCAGCGATTGGCCGATGAAGCCGCAAAACGCCTCTCCATCGGCGGGGCCTGGGATGGTGCCGACGATTCGCTTCAGATCCCGCCGTTCCAGCGCATGCTCGATCGTGACGAACAGCCGCTCCGGCGCAAACGGTTTGACCAGAAAATCGGCAGCGCCTTCGCGCATCGCCTCGACCGCGACGTTGATCGAGCCGTTGGCCGTGATGACGATGACGACGCAGGGCTGCCGTTCGGCCACGACCTGCTTCAGAATGTCGAGGCCGGCGATATCGGGCAATTGCAGATCGAGCAGCAGAACCGCAAAGCGCGTCCGCGCCAGCGCCACCAGGGCAGTCGTTCCGGTTGCGCAATGAACGGCGTCATACGGGCTGCGTCGCAGATATTCCAGATAGGTCTGGGCGACCGCGGGATTGTCCTCGACAAGAAGCAGTTTCTGGCGCGCGCTCACGGAAACTCCGTTGGGACGGACAAGGACGCGTCTCGACGGTCAAAGCTTCGAGCGGGACGCTTAAGGATATCTTTATCTTATGCGGCCCGGTTTTGCATGCGCGACGTGGGGCTGTTGCGGAATTACAGCCTTGGCGCGTTTATCATCGATTGACTGAACGGGCGTGACGTACCGCATTCAACCGACAAGGTTTCTTTAACGATCGAGTTGTTTGTATAGGTCTGGTGAAAGTTGTACGGATTGATGTTTTTCCGATGGAAATCGGCGGGAAGAACGGGCAACAGAACAGGTGGGGGATGAAACAGTGATGGACAGATCGCCGAGTCAGGCTGAAACCTTGACCTTTTCAGCCGATTGCGAACTGCTCTTCGAGCTTTCGATCGACATGCTGTGGGCGACGACGGCGACCGGTCGGCTGATTCGGGTGAATCGAGCTGTGACGGATTTCCTTGGGCGTTCGGCCGAAGCGTTGGTCGGCCTGTCTTTTCTCGATATCGTGCATGAAGAGGATCGCTCGGCGGTTCGAGAGGCGGCGGCGCATTTGCCGATGACGGCGCCCGTGGTCGTCTGCGAAGGGCGCATCCAAGCGCGCGACGGCGGCTGGCGCTGGATCGAATGGCGCTGCCTCCGCCGGGATGGCTTGATCTTCGCGGTTGGGCGGGATCTGACCGAAAGCGAGCGACAACGGGCGCTGGCCGAGGTCGAAGAGGATCTGTTGCTCGCGATCGCGGACGAACGACCGATCGGCAGTACCCTCGATAATGTCTGCAACGCCGTTCAGAATCTCCTGGAGGGCACGATCTGCTCGGTCATGCTGCTGGCGGCGGATGGCGAGCATCTGCTGGTCGGGGCCGGCCCCAATCTCGCAGCCGATTACTGTGCCGCCATCGAAGGCGGTTCGATCGGGCCCGTGGCCCGTAGCTGTGGCACCGCCGTTTTCCTGGGCGAGACGGTGATCGTCGAAGACATCGCAACCGATCCGTTGTGGGTCGATTGTCGCGATGTCGCCGCCCGTCACGGATTGCGATCGTGCTGGTCGACGCCGCTCGTGTCGCGCAAGCAGCGCCGGCTCGGTGCCTTTGCGGTCTATCGCAAGGTCAACCATTCGCCCGGCGCCTGGGAACGGCACGTTATCTCGCGTCTTGCCCGTTCGACTGCAATTGCGCTGCAACGCAAGCATTTCGAGCTGGAACTGATCGAAGCCCGGCGACGCGCCGAGCGCGCCAATCAGGTCAAGAGCGAGTTTCTGGCCCATATGAGCCACGAGTTGCGCACGCCGCTCAACGCGATCATCGGCTTCACCGATGTCATGGGGCAGCATCTCCTGGGGCCGCTCGGCAATCCGCGTTACGACGAATATGTTCGCGATATCAATGCCAGCGGGCATCATCTGCTGCATCTGATCGACGATATCCTGGATGTGGCGCGAATCGAGGCGGGCAAGATCGAGATCAATCGAATCCGCGTTCCCTTGCGTCCGCTGATCGAGGAGACGATCCGCCTGGTGCACAAGGCATATCCGGTGACCAGTCACGAGATCGAACTGGTCGGGCCGGGCGAATTTCCTGATCTGTTCGTCGATCGCCATTGCCTGCGGCAGATCGCACTCAACGTCGTCGGCAACGCGGCGAAATTCACACCCGCCGGCGGGCACATCCTGATCGCGGTGACGGAAACGGCGGACGGCCTCGAAATCGCGGTCAGCGATACCGGTATCGGCATCCCGGCGAGTTCCGTGCCGATGATGGGCCGGGCGTTCGAGCAGGTTGAAAAAGGCTTCAACCGTCAGCATGGCGGCAGCGGTCTGGGGCTTTACATCACGCGGATGTTGATGGAACGACATGGCGGCCGGCTTGAACTGCGCAGCACGGTCGAGGTCGGCACCACCGTCACGCTGAGTTTTCCGGCAGACGCGATTTGGCCCGAGGCGTCGTTGTCGGCGACGGCTCACCAGCAGCGCTAGGCGGCACCGGCCGCGCGATCTCGTCCAGATGCCGGCGCAACAATTCGGCGAACCACAGCTGAAAAGCGCTGCTGGCGGCGGCACCCTCGGGCAGGCCGGCGCGTTTGCGCAGCTGCGCGCCGAAAATCGCGTCACCGAACGCCGTGGCGGTGACCAGGTAGACGATCGATTTGGTATCTTTCTCGTCGATCGCAACGCCCGGCGGCGCCACCGTCATCCGCATTTCGTGAACGGTACGCACGATCTCCAGAGTCACCATGTCCTGCTGCGCATGATCCTCGCCGGTGCCGGCAACGGCGAGCCAGGCCAGGCGCTGGGCCAACCCGCCACGGAACGCGTTGAACACCTCGCCCAGAATGTTCTCGGTCTTCACCTCGGCCGCGTGCAGCGCCAGCATCAGCTTGTCCTTCAGCTCGACCATCGCCCGGTTGGTCAAGGCGCGGATCAGCCCTTCCCGGCTGCCGAAATGATGCAGGATGACCGGGTGCGAGATGCCCAGATCGGCCGCCACATCCTGAAGCCGGATACCGGCCGGCCCGGTCTGCGCCATGCGTGCCTCGGCCGCATCGAGAATTTGCCGCCGGGCGTCCTCGGCCGTCCGGCGGATCCGCTTGGGCACGCTAGCCATGACGGCCTTTCCGGGGGTTCAGGCTTGATGCCATATTGACAATATTGTAAGTAGGCTTCATGTTGACCGCGTCGAATCCCGCGCTGGGAGTTTGCATCATGTCGATACTAGCCGAAGAAAGCCCGCACGTACGCCCCCTTGTTGCATGGCGCGCCTTGCGGACGCTGCTGCGCAATGGCGAAGACACGAAACAGGTTTTCATCATCGGCGAGGCGCTGCGCGGGCGCAGCGGCATGCGCTGCTTCGAACGATTCCGCCGAACCGAGGTCGGGCGCTCGGTGCTCGCCGGCGAACGCTCGCTACTGAGCGTGCTCGGTGACCGCGCCGCGCTGGCTGCGCTGCCACAGGCGACGCTCGGGCATCGCTATCATGATTTTATGGCGGAGGAAAATCTGAGCGCGGATGGATTGATCGACGCCTTCAACGCCGCCGGTACCAGCCCGCTCTCCGACCCGCTTCGCCGGTTCCGCGAGCGGAGCCGCGACCAACATGATCTTCAGCATGTCGTGACCGGCTATGGCCGCGACGGGCTGGGCGAAATCTGCCTGCTGGCCTTCGCCTATGCCCAGACCGGCAATCGCGGGCTGGGCGCCATTGCGCTGGCCGGGACGTTCAAAGTCGCCCGAGCCCTGCGCGGACAGCCGGTGTTTACCGCCGTGGTCCAGGCTTATCGACACGGTCGCGCTGCGGCGGTTCTGATCGAACAGGATTGGGAAGCGCTGCTCAGTCAGCCCTTGCGGAACGTGCGGCGGAATCTGGGTATCGAGGAGCCGACTTTGTACCGCCGGATACTCAAGGGGGTCGGCCGCGACAAGGCCGCCGCGCAGGACACGCGGCCGGACGCGCTCGCCGCCGAGTTTTGACGAAAATCCCGGTATCGCCGACAATGAGGAGCTGCCGATGACTGCGAAGAAGAACCGCATCCGTCCGATCGCCGCGATCAAAGCGCTGCGCGCTCTGCTCCGGAATCCCGAGGATACCAGACAGGTCTTTCTCGTGACCGAGGCGTTGAACGGCAATGCCGGGATGCGGGCCTTCGAGCGCTTCCGCAGCAGCGAGGTCGGGCGCGCGGTGCTGAGCGAGCGCCGGGTCCTGCTCGATCGCCTGTGCGACCAGGAACGGCTGGCGCAGTTGCCGACAGGCACGCTCGGCCGCGACTATTATGAATTCATGTCGCGCGAAGGGCTGACCGCCGACGGGTTGGTCGAAGCGTCGAAGACCGAAAATTTCAAACCCGCCTCCGACGATATCCGGCTGTTCGCCGAACGCGGCCGTGATTGGCACGATCTTCAGCACGCGCTGACCGGCTATGGCCGCAACGGGCTGGGCGAGGTCTGCGTGCTAACCTTCCTGTGCGCACAAAGCTGGAATCCCGGCCTGCTGCTGATCGCCATCGCCGGCATGTTCAAGATGATCAAGGAGATGCCCGGCGGCCATCCGATCAAGCGTGCCGTCTGGGAAGCCTGGCGTCATGGCCGCAAGGCGGCCTGGCTGACCGGCCTTGATTGGGAAGCGCTGCTGCCGCAGCAACTTGATGAGATCCGGCCGCAGCTCGGCATTCGCACACCGGTCGTCTATCACCGCATCATCGCGGCCTTCGCCCGGCCGGCCCCGGTCAATGGCGAGGATGCCGCCCCGGCGCTCGCGGCGGAGTAGCTGGCCAGTCGGTCGGTCGGTCGGTCGGGGTGGATGGTCACTGCCCCGGCGCGGCCGCCGGGATATGGTCACTGCCCCGGCGCGGCCGCCGGGATGCGGAAATCCATGTCGGTTTCGGCCGCGAGCCAGGCCGTCGCGGCCCAGACGCCGACATTCTGGGCGAGATCGGCCGGGTTGATCTTGTCGAACGTGTCGTCGGCCGTGTGGTGGATGTCGAAATAGCTGAGGCCGTTCTGGCGCGGGTCCATCACCGGCACGCCGGCCTGCTGGAGATCTTCGATATCGGCCCCGGCGAAGCGCGCGGGCTCGCGGGCGACGAACGCGCCGAGCGGTGTCAGTGCCGCGGCCAGCGATTTGGCGAACGGGGTGCCGGCGGCACTGGCCGGGATCTGCATCGAATAAGCTTTGCCGGCGCCGAAATCGGCCTCACCCGCGATCGCGATATGGGCGGCCTCCGCCGCATGGGCCTTGGCATAGGCCGGGCCGCTGAAGCCCATCTCTTCGGCACCGAACAGAACCACGCGCACGGTGCGCCGCGGATGCACCGGCAACTGGCCGATCGCCCGCGCCGCGCCCGTGACGATGGCAAGACCGGCGCCGTCATCGATCGCCCCGGTGCCCAGATCCCACGAATCGAGATGCGCGCCCAGCAGCACGATCTCATCGGGCCGCTCGCGTCCCTTGATTTCGCCGGACACGGTCCAGGATTGGGCGTCCTTATGCTCGGTCGGGGTCAGCACCAGATGGACCTGCACCGGCCCCAGGGCGGCCAGCCGCTCCAACTGCTCGGCATCGGGCACGGCGAGGGCCGCGGCCGGGATCTTCGGCACATCGGCGATGTATTCGGTGACCCCAGTATGGGCCAATCGATGGCTGTCGGTGCCGAGCGAGCGATGCAGATAGGCCACGGCGCCGCGCCGGGCCGCCTCGGCCGGGCCGGCATGGCGAATCGGGCCGGCGGCGCCATAGCCGCTGCCATCCGCGACCAGCACCATAGGCTCGGTTACCACGGCGATCTTGCCGGCCAGCGAACCGGTCGGGGCCGCCAGCAATTCGGCATAGGTTCGGAACAGCGCGATTTCCGCCGTGATGCCCTTGGCCGATGTCGCGACCGAACCACCCAGCGCGGTCAGCACCAGATGCTGCGCCACCGGCGCCACGATGTCGCCGCTCTCCGCCCCGCGCACCCAGCCGGTCATCGGTACCGGTTCCTTGTGGACCGATTCGAAGCCCGCCGCTGTCAGCTGGACCATCGCCCATTCCGCCGCCCGTGCCTCGGCATCCGTCGCGGCCAGACGCTGACCGATCTGGGTGGTGAGTCCTTCAAGGAAGCGATAGCTCCAGCCGTCGGACGCATGCGCCGCCAACGCCTCGGGCACGGCGACTTGTGGGTCTGCGGCATGGGCGCAGGGTGCCAGGGCAAGTCCCGCCGCAAGCGCGGTCAGGCAAAATGAAAGCGAGGTGAGGCGAGGCACGGGCGGTTCCTTCCTGCCGCTGGAGCTGAAGACGGGAGCATACCCCGTCGCAAGGCGCGCGGGAAGCGAACCAAGGCTTGATCGCTCTGCATGGCGGGCCGCGCCGAAAGATCGAGCCTGTTGCAACCGGACTTGTATAATTCGCGCCGACAAGCTGGTTCGACCCGAGAGCGAAAGGCGAAGCGCGACATGATACTCATTTCCAGGCTGGGTTTTGCGGCCGCAGCGCTGCTGCTCGCGACCTCCGTTGGCCGTGCCGCCGAGCCGCGCGAGATCGACCCCGCGCCCACCGCGGCCGATTGGGCAGCCCTTGCCAAACTGCCCGATTGGAGCGGCGTCTGGACGCCGGGCGTTAAGGACCAGAACGCGCAGATCACCTCGAACCCGCCGCCCTGGACGCCCGATGTCGCGACACAAATGGCCGATCTTGCGGCCCAGGAAAAGGCCGGGCATCCGCGCGGCCTGTTCATCGACTGTTTGCCGGAAGGCATGCCGAGCTGGATGCTGATTTCGCACAATGCCGTCGAAATCCTGTTCACGCCCGGCCGCGTCACGTTGCTCGGCGAATCCGACGGCAGCCGGCTGCGCCGCATCTATACCGATGGGCGCAGCCATCCGGCCGATCCGGACCCGTCGTTCCACGGAAATTCGATCGGGCATTGGGACGGCGAGACGCTGGTGGTCGATACAGTGGGCGTGCTGCCACAATCCTATCTGGCGGTCAGCGAGGCGGTCGGCATCCCGAACAATGGCGATCTGCATGTCGTCGAGCGCATCCATCTGGCCGAGACCGACACGCTGCACGACGATCTGGAGATCACCGCACCGCATGTGCTGACCGGGCCGTGGAAGACCACCCGGATCTATTACCGCCAGCGCGCGAAGAAATACGAGATCATCGAGGGCGAATGCCTGCAAGGCAGCTTCAAGGATGGTGTGGATGCCAAGGACAATGCGATCTTCGTGCCGGTGCCGCTGGTCGATGGCAATCCCCGGGCGCAATAGGGAGTACCGGAAATGACGCGTTCGCAGACTATCGCCCTGCCCCTGGTGCTTCTCGTCGGCCTCGCCGTGCCGGTGGTCCCGGGACAGGCGCATCATTCCTTTGCGATGTTCGATCCGTCCAAGGCGACGACGATCAACGGCACGGTCAAGGAATTCCAATGGACCAATCCGCACGTCGTGCTCTGGGTCTATGCCGCCGCGAAGGAGGGCGAAACGCCCGAACTCTGGAATATTGAGTTGACCAGTCCGGGCAATCTCACGCGAATCGGCTGGACCCGGCATTCGCTCAATCCGGGCGACAAGGTCGCGGTCGAGTTTGCACCGCTGCGCGACGGGACCCGTGGCGGCGGGTTCCGCAAGGTCACCCTTACCGATACCGGGCAAGAGCTGACCGGCAATTTCCAGGCGACGGAGAAGCCGGATCTCCAGTGACCGGGCGCAGGCCGGTCGGGTCCGCCGGATTGCCCTGCTCGCGATCTTGCTGGCGCTGGGCGGGATCGGCACGGCGACCGGCTTCGCCCTCGATCATCTGAGGATGCGGCATCGGCTGATCGCATCCTTCGCCGACGAGAGTCCGGCCGACCCGGCACTGCACGCCTATGCACACCGCCTGGCCGAGCCGGCCTGGGCGGTTCGTTGCGCCGGCTGCCACGAACCGGCTCGCCCTGGCGTGCCCGATCTGGCAAGCGGCGTGTGGCTCTATGATTTCGGGCGGGTGTCGGATCTGGAACGGACCATCCTCTACGGCATTCGCTCGGGCCACGGCAAAGCACGGAACACCACGGACATGCCCGCTTTCGGCGTCACCGGACAGCTTGCACCCAACGAGATCGGCGATATCGCGGCCTATGTGATTTCGCGGTCGAAACCGGGCGGCGAGCCGGCGGCGATCGCGCGCGGCCGAAGCCTCTACCAAGGCAAGGGCCAGTGCTTCGACTGCCACGGCGCCGACGCGTCCGGCAATGTCGATTGGGGTAGCCCCGGCTTTACCGGCGGCATTTGGCTGTATGGCGGCGATCCCGACACGATCTACACCTCGATCCATGACGGCCGCCATGGAAGCTGCCCGGCGTGGATCGGCGTGCTCGATCCGGTGACGATCCGGGCGCTCGCAATCTTTCTGCACGACCGGGTCGGCGCACCGCAATGACGCCCGATCCGACGGCCCGCCGCACCCTGCTGCTGAGCGCCATTGGCGCCGTCATCGGCCTTATCCTGGCCTTCTATGCGCTCTTTACCGCGAAGGGCACCGAAGCGGACGCATTGCCGCCGGAAGACGTCGCATTGGTCAATCAGCGGCCGATCCTGCAAAGCGATTTCGTCACCCAGACCCAGCTCGAAACCGGCAACGCCTTTACCGTGACCAGCCCGGCCGAGCGGCGCAAGATCCTCGACGAGATGATCGACGAGGAGTTGCTGGTGCAGCGCGGCCTCGAAGTCGATCTGGCGGCGTCCGATCCCGATGTCCGCACAGCGCTCGTTGCCGGTGTCAATTTGCAGGTCGATGCCGAGGTGCTGGCGGCCCCGCCCGACGAGGCGGCGCTTGAGGGTTATTTCGCCCTGCATCGCGACCGCTATGCGATCGACGGCGCGATGGATCTGCGTGATTTCATCGCCCCGAAGGACACCGTCGATGCAGCGGTCGCGGCATTGCGGGCCGGCATTTCGCCCGACGAGGCGGCGGCGCGCTTCGGCCTCGCCGACTCGAAGAAACTCGGCCATGGTGACCATTACGATTTCGGCGTGAAGGCCAAGCTGGGCGAGCGGCTCTATGCCGCCGCGGCCGGCCTGACTGACGGCACCGCGAGCGGGCCGATCGAGGAAGCCGGCGACCGCCACATTCTCTACATGGTGAAGCGCAAGCCGAGCATCCCGCTCGCCTTCGCCGCGGCGCGCGATACGGTCTGGCAGGATTACCAGCGCGACGCGCGGCTGCGGGTCGAGCGCGCCAATGTGGATTATCTGAAAAGCCGCGCCGAGATCCGCGTGGCGCCGGCGTTGGGACCGTGATGCGCTACGTGCTCCCTGCCCTGTTCCTGTTCGTGCTCCTCGC
>JAXDMU010000146.1:0-4649 GCA_034665905.1 Aliidongia sp.
AACGGGGGAATTACGGCGGTTCCCGGCCAAGATTGTGGCGGAAGTGTGATTTGTGCCGCGAGACCAGAATCGACGACGCGTGAGTTTCCCGCACAGGAAGACCCCGCTTTCCTCATTTGCCCCAAGCCCGGACAAAGCCTAGATCTCAGAGCCGACCTCAAATCTTTCTCCGGCAACCGCCGGGACCGCCTCAAGCCCCTAAGGAGCCCGCCGTGAAATACGCTGGCCATGATACGCTCAAGACACGCCGCACCCTCACGGTCGAGGGCAAGCCCTATGTCTACTACAGCCTGCCGGCCGCGACCGAGGCCGCAGGGCTGGGCGATATTTCGCGGCTGCCGTTTTCGCTGCGCGTGCTGCTGGAAAATCTGGTGCGGCTGGAGAATGGCCGGACGGTCACGGTCCACGACATCCAGGCGGTCGGCGCCTGGCTTGAGACCCGAACCTCGGACGCCGAGATCGCATTCCGGCCGGCGCGCGTGCTGATGCAGGATTTCACCGGTGTGCCGGCGGTCTGCGATCTGGCGGCGATGCGCCATGCCATGGTGAAGCTGGGCGGCGATCCGCGGCGCATCAACCCGCTGTCGCCGGTCGATCTGGTGATCGATCATTCCGTGATGGTCGATGAATTCGGCGCGAAGTCCTCCTTCGACGACAATGTCCGCCATGAATTCGAGCGCAATGGCGAGCGCTACGCCTTTCTGCGCTGGGGCCAGGACGCCTTCGACAATTTCCGCGTGGTGCCACCCGGCACCGGCATCTGCCATCAGGTCAATCTGGAATATCTGGCGCAGGTCGCCTGGATCGGCGAGGAGGATGACGGCACCAGGATCGTCTATCCCGATACGCTGGTCGGGACCGACAGCCACACCACAATGGTCAACGGGCTGGCCGTGCTCGGCTGGGGCGTCGGCGGCATCGAGGCCGAGGCAGTGATGCTGGGCCAACCGATTTCGATGGTGCTGCCCGAAGTCGTCGGATTCAAGCTCTCCGGCAAGCTCAAGGAGGGGGCGACCGCGACCGATCTGGTGTTGACCGTGACGCAGATGCTGCGCGCCAAGGGCGTCGTCGGCAGCTTCGTCGAGTTCTACGGGCCGGGCCTCGATCATCTGCCGCTGGCCGACCGCGCGACCATCGCCAACATGGCGCCGGAATATGGCGCGACCTGCGGCTTCTTTCCGGTCGATCAGGAAACCTTGCGCTATCTGGCTTTCTCCGGCCGCGAGCCGCACCGGGTCGCATTGGCCGAAGCCTATGCCAAAATTCAAGGTTTGTGGCGCGACGAGACAACGCCCGACCCGGTCTTCACTTCGACGCTCGAACTCGATCTTGCCTCGGTCGAGCCGTCGCTCGCCGGCCCGCGCCGGCCGCAGGATCGGGTGCTGCTGAGCAATGTCGCCGCCGGCTTCGCGCAGGAACTGCCCAAGCTCGCCGGTGCGCGCGAGCTGCACCGCGCGGCCGAGGTCGTCGGCACCGATTTCGGGGTCAAGGATGGCGATGTCGTGATCGCCGCGATCACCAGTTGCACCAACACCTCCAACCCCTCGGTCATGATGGCGGCCGGTTTGCTCGCCCGCAATGCCGTCAAGCGCGGCCTCAAGGTCAAGCCCTGGGTCAAGACCTCGCTCGCCCCCGGCAGTCAGGTCGTGACCGAATATCTGGCGGCGGCGGGCCTGAACAAGGATCTCGATACGCTGGGCTTCAATCTGGTCGGCTATGGCTGCACGACCTGCATCGGCAACTCCGGCCCGCTGCCCGAGGCGATCGGCGCCGCGGTCGATGAGGGCGATCTGGTGGTCGGCGCCGTGCTGTCGGGCAACCGCAATTTCGAGGGCCGCATCAGCCCGCAAGTCCGCGCCAATTACCTGGCCTCGCCGCCTTTGGTCGTGGCCTATGCGCTGGCCGGATCGCTCAATATCGATCTCGCGACCGCCCCTCTCGGTGAAGATGGCGACGGCGCACCGGTCTATCTCAAGGATATCTGGCCGTCGGGCGCCGATATAGCCGATGTGCTGCGTCAGTTCCTGACGCCCGAGATGTTCCGCAGCCGCTATGCCGATGTCTTCAAGGGGCCGGTGCAGTGGCAGAAGATCGAGACCGCCACGGGCCTCACCTATCAATGGCTGCCCGGTTCGACCTATATCGCCGAGCCGCCCTTCTTCGAAAACATGCCCAAGGAACCGGGGCCGCTCAGCGACATCAAGCGCGCCCGGCCGCTCGCCCTGCTGGGCGACAGCATCACGACCGACCATATCTCGCCCGCCGGCTCGATCAAGAAGAACGGCCCGGCCGGCGCCTATCTACTGAGCTATCAGGTGCGTCCGGACGAGTTCAATTCCTATGGCGCCCGGCGCGGCAATCATGAAGTCATGGTGCGCGGCACCTTCGCCAATATCCGCATCCGCAACGAGATGGTGCCTGGCGTCGAAGGCGGCGTGACCAAGCATCTGCCCGATGGCGAGGTCATGCCGATCTACGATGCCGCGATGAAATATGCCGCCGAGGGCGTGCCGCTGGTCATCGTCGCCGGCAAGGAATACGGCACCGGCTCGTCGCGCGACTGGGCGGCCAAGGGCACGCGCCTCTTGGGCGTCAAGGCGGTGATCGCCGAAAGCTTCGAGCGCATCCACCGCTCGAATCTGGTCGGGATGGGCCTGCTGCCGCTGCAATTCAAGGACGGCGTGTCGCGCCACAGCCTGAAGCTCGACGGTACCGAGTTCTTCGACATCACCGGCATCGAGGCCGGCATCAAACCGCGCATGGATGTCGCCGTCACCATCACCCGCGCCGACGGCACGCGCGAGGCGATCACGGCGATCTGCCGGATCGATACGCTGGACGAGGTCGAATATTACCGCCATGGCGGGATCTTGCAGTATGTCCTGCGCAACATGATGAAGGATGCGGGGTAAGGGCGCCTCGACCGCCGTGGAAGCGCCCGGTCCCTGGTCGCAGCCCATCCAGTGGGAGGCGGTGCTGCGCCCGCATCGCAGCCTGCCGCCGACCGGATTTCTGGTGCTGATGCTCAGCCTGATCGGGGTGAGCTTCATCGCGGGCATTCTGTTCGTGCGGATCGGCGCGTGGCCGGTCTGCGGCTTCTTCGGCCTTGATGTACTGCTGCTTTATCTGGCGCTGCGCCTCAATTATCGCGAGGCGCAATCGCGCGAGGTGCTGCGGCTGCAAGATGGCAATCTCGTGATCGAGCGGATCGGCCGACGCGGCGAGAAACGGCATTGGCGCATGCCGGCTTTCTGGCTGCGGGTCGAACTGATCGAAGCGAATGACGGCAGCAACCGTTTGGTCGTGACGACCCACGGCACCTCGGTGCCGATCGGCGGCTTTCTCTCGCCCGGCGAACGCCGCGACCTCGCCCGCGAACTGGATGGTGCCTTGAAGCGTTGGAAAGCGTTACCCGGCTGATCGCCGCAACATTTCCAAAAAGGAATGCATCATGGCGTCATATGTGCGCGACAACCTGGTGCAGAACGAGCAGATCCTCTACGAGGGCGCCCTGAGCCGCTGGGCCTATGGCTGGCGGATCTTGCTCGGAATTTTGCTCATCCCGCTGCTGATCGGGATCGGTATGCTGGTCCATCTCTGGATCGTTTTTCACAGCACCGAACTGGCGGTCACCAATCGCCGTGTCATCGCCAAATTCGGCTTCATCCGGCGCAAGACCTTCGAACTGAACGTCGATCGGGTCGAGAGCATCCAGGTCGATCAGGGCCTCGCCGCCCGGCTGTTCGGCTATGGCACGCTCCGGATCGCCGGGGCCGGCAATTTCGACCCGATCCCGAATATCTCGGCACCGATGGAATTCAAGAAGGCAGTGATGGAGAGCCAGGAGGCGTATCGCGAGTCGTTCGCGCGATAGCGATCACGCCGACCGGCCGACCACCCCGGCTAAGCTGAGCCAGCTCCACAAAAACAGCCGGTGATCCGCCGTGCCGGCGCGATGGCTTCGCCAGCGTTCGGCCACCGCGGCGGTGCGAATCCCGGCGATCGCCGGCAGTGGCGGGACCGGTGGGATGCTGCGCAGCCATTTCGCGGTCGGGATGCCGAAGCCCTTTTTGCGGCGATGCGCGATGCCGTCCGGCAGCAATCCGGCCATCGCCTGTTTCAGCAGATATTTGCGCGTGCCGTTGCGGTATTTCCAGCGATGCGGCAGGCGTCGGCAGAATTCGACCAGATCATTGTCGAGAAAGACCGCGCGACTTTCGAGCGAGACCATCATCGCCGCCCGGTCGGTCTTGGTCAGGATGTCGTCGGTCAGATAGAGATTGGTGAAGAATTCCAGCGTCCGGTCGATCGGATCGGTGCTCTCGCTCGACTCCCAGAGCGTGATCGCCTCGTCGTAGAGTTCCTCGATCCGCAAGGGCGCCTCGAAGATTTCCGCCATCAGCGCCGGTTCGAGCGGCGCCATCCAGACCGGGTTCCAGACATGGCGCTTGTATGACAGGCCCATCAGGCTGCGCTTCAGCTTGAATTCCAGCGCCATGTTGCCGGTCGAGACCGGCAGCAGATCGACCAGCCGCCGCACGCCGCGATGCAGGCCGCGCGGCATCAGACGGTCATAGAAATCGGCCGGGGCCAGCGCCTTGAACGGATCGTAGCCGGCGAACAGCTCGTCGCCGCCATCGCCCGAAAGC